>NZ_QSPG01000016.1:0-46300 GCF_003436395.1 Collinsella sp. TM06-3
CGTGCCCCTGGATTGGGTCATAGTGTCTGTCCGTCCTCTACATGCGGCGTTGTCTTGCTCCGGATGCGGTGGTCATTGGGGACGTTCTTAAATGACTGCTCGAGATGAGCGTCCAAAAAACCGCGCTCGTTCGATTGGCGCATGTCTACGCAGCGTAGGTTGTCGAGCCTGGCCTTCAAATGGATACTGACTGTCGAACCGGTTCACTCCATTTCTTCAATTTGATTGGACAGCCCATGAACCAGACACGGCAAACCAATGCCTCCCATACTTTTTTGGCAGCGCATGCCATCAAGCAGCTGCGCGAAGAGCGCGGCCTCACCCAGCGCGCCCTGGCGGAAAGCCTTGGCGTGACCGATAAAGCCGTCAGCAAGTGGGAATCCGGCCGCGGCCTTCCCGACATTTCCCTCGTTGAGCCTTTGGCCCAGAGGCTCGGCATAAGCGTGGCTGAGCTTTTGGCTGGTGACATTCGGGCCAACGCCAACCGTGCAGGCAATATGCTCAAAGGCGTCTTTTACGTTTGCCCTATCTGCGGAAACGTTGTGCACGCGCTCGGAGAAGGCAGCTTTAGCTGCTGTGGCTCCACGATGTTTCCCCAGGAGGCCGAAGAGCCGGACGCGGACCACGCCTTTTCCATCGAGCGCATCGAGGACGATTGGTACGTCACGCTCGATCATCCCATGACCAAGGATCACTACATTAGCTTTGTGGCATATGCGACTATGGACGGCATCTGCTTTAAGAAGCTCTATCCAGAGCAATCGGTGCAGCCGCGCTTCCATATTACCGGGCGCGGCAGGATATATCTTTACTGCAACCAACACGGACTCTTTACGTCGCTGACGCCTCGCAAATAACGGCTGTCTATCCGCCCTCCTCACGCGTTCCCGGGGGACCCAAAATGAGCGTGGATAATCTCCCGGTTTTGGCCTGTGTGCGGGCTCAAAGTGGGAGATTATCCACGCTCGTTATCTGAGTGTCCAAAAATCCACGCTCGTCGCTACTTGAGCCCGGGGAGGCGAGTGTAGGGAAACGAGCGCTCTAAGAACTCGGAGCAGCGGGCGTAATCTTTGGCAAAGTAGCTGCTATAGAGCGAATCGAGTACGTATTGCACGGCGATATGGCTGGCGAACTGCGTGATGCGGTGCGTCATGCTCTCGTGGTCGCTTACCGTGAGATAGGCGGCAAAGCCGGGGTGAATGCGGGCGCAGTACGGTGTGCCGATGACGATGACCGGGACATGTCGACTGCTGAGGATTGGCAAGATCTCCCTGAGGTTGGGGGCAAGGCCGCTGTAGGAGATAACGATTGCCACATGGTCGGGGCCCGAGGCGAGCGCCGTACGCACCTGGGCTTCGGCATTGTCGTGGCACGTCGCACTTTTACCGTCGGAGAGTAGGCGATCGCGGAACATTCCTGCTGGATAGAGGTTGTGCGAGCCCGTGAAAATATCGACCTGTCGGGCGTTCGCGATGAGCTTGGCGGCGTAGTCGAGCTGTGCGGGGTCGAGCAGCTCCTGCGTCTCGGCCAGCGTAGTCTGGTAGAGTCCTTCCATACGCTCCATGACCTGCGCGGGGGTGGACGTAGCATCGAAGGGAAAGTCGATGTCCACGTCGCGACGGTTTCCCGCCTCAGTTGTCAAGCGAATAAGCTCGACCTTGAGATCCTTGAAGCCCTCGAGGCCGAGCTTTTTGCAAAAACGGTGCACGCTCGCAACGGAAACGTTGGTGCGCGCGGCAAATTCCTTAATAGAAAGCCCGCGGATGTCCTCGCCGATGGCAAGGGCCGCAATGCCGGGTTGTTGCTCGGTGGGGGTGAGGCCCTGCGCCTCGGTAATCTTGCGTTTGATATCCATGCGAACTCCCACACTTGCCAAACCTGGCAAAAAGGAACGGGTTTATTTTGGCACGTTTCGGTCGGTATCAGGAAGTGTCAGGGACGGGGCGGCGGCGGTCCGTGGGCGCGAAAAGAAGTGTCGGGTTTGGCGCGCCCGCTTCTGCCCGTTCCGTGCGCAGACGATACTCGGCTTATCGAGGGTTAATCGACAATATGAGAACCACTGGGGAAAAGGTTTTGGGAAGGGCTTGAAAGGGCTTGCGATTCGAGCCCTCGCCTTAGTATTTTGGCCATTTGGCACTATAATCACCATAGGCATGCGCATAACGTTGCGCTGAATCAAGAGGAGAAAACGTATGGGTCTGTTTGACATGTTCAAGAAGAAGGCTGAGCCCGCGGCTGCCGCTGCTCCGGCCTCCATCTCTGCTTCTGCCGGCGCCGACGTGCTGTGCTCGCCCGTCAAGGGCAAGGTCATCAAGATGGCCGACGTGCCCGATCCCGTCTTTGGTGGCGAGGTTCTGGGCAAGGGCTGCGCCGTGTGGCCCGAGGACGATCTGGTCTACGCTCCCTGCGACGGCAAGGTGACCGTCACCATGGGTCACGCCGTGGGCCTGCAGTCCGATAGCGGCATCGAGGTTCTGGTGCACGTTGGCGTCGATACCGTCAACATGAACGGCGACGGCTTCGAGGGCTTCGTCAAGGCCGACGATGTCGTTAAGGCTGGCCAGCCCATGCTCAAGATCGACCGCGCCAAGATCGCCGCTGCCGGCTACAAGGACTGCGTCGTCGTGGCTGTGTCCAACACCGCCGAGTTCGCCGACGTCGAGCTCGCCGTCGAGGCTGACTCCGCTGTCTCCGCTGGCGATGCCATCGTCAAGGTCGTCCGCAAGTAGTCTGCGGCAACATAAGGGTGTTTTGGGGTGGTCGGGTTATCCGGCCGCCCTTTTTTATTGCAATGCGGCGGAACGTTTTATTGCGCGTTGGGCGGACCGGTAAACCGTTCGGACGTTAAATCGAGCCGACTGCGCCTTTGCTTTGCCGGGGGTGTTCGTTATCGGCTAGTATGGCCTTATTGTTACGACGCGCACCGCGTCGGGAAGCGCGGTGCCGCTTGTTGGGAGGAATGTCATGAAGAAGAAGCTGCTGCTTGCGCCCCTGATGGCTGTTCTGGTCGCGTGCGTGGTTGTGCTTTCCGGCTGCGGAGGTCCTTCGGTTGAGGAGCTCATCACCGAGGATCTTACGACGCAGTTTGACGAGGTCAAGAACGGCGGCGACGACTTCCTCGCCGGCCTGGAAGAGGCCTCGGGCGACGAGTTCGAGCAGCTGGGCATCGATCCCAAGGAGTACGCCAAGAGCTATCTCGAGGGTTTTGACTACAAGATCGGCGATGTGACGGTCGACGAGGACAAGGGCACCGCGACTGCCGATGTCACCATTACCTGCAAGTCCATGAACAAGATCGTTGAAGATTTCGCCACCCAGTATCAGGAGAAGATCGCGGCGCTCGATACGATGCCTTCCGAGGACGACCTGTACAAGATGGCCGGCCAGGTCATGGTCGACGTGACCAAGGCCGCTAAGACCAAGGACACCAAGGTTACCTTCAAGTACACCGCCAATGACGATGGCGAGTGGTATGCTGACGATTCCGCAACCACCGAGATGATGAATGCAATGATGAACTAGGGGAGTTACGCGGTAGTTCGTTGCGGCGTTTTACCAAACGCCGCAACTGCTCGACGCTGCAAACGCCCCTAAGCGGCAATCTGACGTTCAATTTCAAGGGCGCGACCAGAAGGTCAGCGCCCTTTCATTTCACGTCACCTTGCTCGCTTAGGGGCGTTTTCGCTGTCCGTCCTCTACCTGCGACGTTGCCATTGTTTGACCAGTCGTTTAAGAACGTCCCCAACGACTACTTTCCGCGCAACGGCATTGCGGCGGCTGGGTTGGGCAGCGCTGGCGTTACTCGCCCAGGATCAGCGCCGCGAGCTCTTCCTGCGTGTCAACCACGTAGTCGGCACCGGCTGCTTCGAGCTCTGCGCGGCCTCGGAAGCCCCAGCTGACGCCCGCACTCTTAAGGCCGGCGTTGTGGCCGGTCAGGATATCGACATTGGAATCGCCCACATAGAGCGTGGTTGCCGGATCGGCACCCAGCTCTTTCATCACATGCAGCGTAACAGGCGCCTCGGGCTTGGGAGGAAACGCATCGACGCGGCCCTGCGCCAGCGCAAAGCGCTCGGAACCAAAGTATTTCTCGATAAGCGGAACCGCCGAGACGTGGTCCTTGTTAGTGAGTACGGCAAGCTGCACGCCCGCGGCGCGCAGGCGGTCGAGCATCTCGATCGTGCCGGCGTAGGGGGCGGTGTGGTCTTCCTTGTGCTCGCCGTAATAAGCCCTAAACTCGGCAAGCGTCTGCTCAAACATACGGCCGTCGCCCGCATACTCGGCGGGCATAAAGCGCTCGACCAGCTTGAGCATGCCGTTTCCCACCTTGTAGCGGTACTCGTCTACGGCAAACGTGGGCCAGCCGTGCATCTCGCAGGTATGGTTGCCGGCGGCCGCCAGGTCCTCGAGCGTGTTGAGAATGGTGCCGTCCAGGTCAAAGATCACATGGGAAAAAGCTGCTGCCATGGGTGCTCCTGCCGCTTGAGTTGTAAAACGCACCCCATGATACTGGGCATGCGTGCCGGGCATGTTTGGAATCTGAATATCTTTAATAGCCCTGAGCCTTTGTCGTTAGCAAATCCTCGGCAGCTGCTCTCCTACGAGCATGTCGAGGATGCGGGTCGAGCCCCAGCCGGTGCGCACACGCACGGCGGGATGGGCGCCCTCGGCAAGTGGCAGCACGCGACCGATGATGGCGGCATTCTCGCCGTAGCGGGCGGCGCGCATGGCGGTTAGCGCGGCATCGGCTTGCTCGGCCGGTACCACGGCGACCATCTTGCCCTCGTTTGCCACCTGCAGCACATCGTAGCCGAGCATCTCGCAGGCGGCCTGCACGTCGGGACGCACGGGCACGGCATCCTCGTCGACCTCCATGGCAACACCGCTGGCCTGGGCAAACTCGTTGAGCGTGGACGCCAGGCCACCGCGCGTGGGGTCGCGAAAGCAACGCGTGCCGGGCGCTGCGGACAGCACGTCGGCAATCAGGTGGTTGAGCGGCGCGGCGTCGCTTTCGATGGTGCTCGAAAAGGCCAGACCCTCGCGTTGGCTCATGATGGCGATACCGTGGTCGCCGAGTGTACCCGACACCAGGATGACATCGCCGGGCTGGCAGTTGGCCCCGCTGAGCGCCACGCCCGCGGGCACTTCTCCCACGCCGGCGGTATTGATGTAGACACCGTCGGCCCCGCCGCGCTCGACCACTTTGGTGTCGCCGGTGATGATCGCCACGCCCGCCTCGCGCGCCGTCTCGGCCATCGTCTGCACAATCTGGCGGAGCTTATCCATGGGATAGCCCTCTTCGAGGATAAAACCGCACGACAGGTAGCGCACGTTGGCGCCCGAGGTCGCGACGTCGTTGACGGTTCCGCATACGGCGAGGCGGCCGATGTTGCCACCGGGGAAGAACTGCGGCGTTACCACAAAGCTGTCGGTCGACATGGCGATGCGCCCGCTCGCGGGCAGCGCGGCGACGCCGGCATCGTTGCCCTCGAGCAGCTCGGGCGACCCAAAGGCATCCAAAAAGACCTCATCGATGATGCGTTTCATCATCTGACCGCCAGAGCCGTGGCCCAACAGGACGGTGCTATCGGTGATGCTATGGGACATATCCAAAACTCCAATCGAGGACGGAATTGATAAAAATCGGACATGGCAGAATCGATGTTAGGTAAAAGCCAGCGAGCGCCATTCAGACGGAGTGAGTTGCCTTGAAAGAGGAGGCTGCTGGGCTTTTGCCCGCAGCCGACGATTGAAAGGCAAATCGCTCGCCTGAATGGCGCGCAGCGTCGACCGGTCCGCCGTTCGTTAGAACGGCGGAACCTAATAGTCGCGGTAGCGGTAGTACGCCGCGCAGCTGCCCTCGGAGCTCACCATGCACGGTCCGACGGGATGCTCGGGCGTGCAGGCGCGGCCAAAGAGCGGGCAGCTACTCGGCGTAATGGCCCCGCGCAGCACGTCGCCGCAGCGGCACCCATGCGGCTCGACCGTCGGTTCAATGGGCACGTCAAAGCGGGCGCCGGCATCAAAACGCGCGAACTCGGGTCGGATGGAAAGACCCGAGTTGGCAATCGGTCCCAGTCCGCGCCACGTGGTGTCGCACGGCTCAAATACCTGCTCGACCAGCTGGCGCGCTACGGGATTGCCGTCTGCATTGACGCCACGCCGGTAGGCGTTGTCGATTGCGGGCCTGTGCTCGACAACCATCTGGACTAGCATGCAGATGCCCTGCAAGATATCGACCGGCTCAAATCCCGTGACTACGCCGGGGGTCTCGAACTCATCGACCAAAAACCCGAAGGGTGCCAGGCCTGTGATGGTAGCGACGTGACCAGGCAGGATAAAGCCGTCGATGGTCGTCTCGGGGTCGTTGGAGATCGCACGCAGAGCCGGCGGCGTAGTCTTGTGAGCACAGTAGACCGAGAAGTTCTGGAGCCCGCGCGCGTCGGCCTCCAGGATAGCGGCGGCAATGGTGGGCGTTGTGGTCTCAAAGCCGACGCCCATAAAGATGACCGGGCGTTCGGGATTTTGCTCGGCAATGTCGAGTGCGTCGAGCGGAGAGTAGACGATGCGGATGCCGCGCCCCACCGCCTTTTGCGCGGCAAGCGAGGTGGACGATCCGGGCACGCGCATCATGTCGCCAAAGGTGGTGATGATGGCGCCGTCCATGTTGGAAAGCGCGATTGCGTGATCGATGTCGCGGTTGGCGGTGACGCAAACGGGGCACCCCGGGCCGCTCAGCAGCTTGAGCCCCGTCGGCATAATGGAGCGAAAGCCATAGCGGCCAATGCTCACGGTATGCGTACCGCAGACTTCCATAAGGTTGATGCTGCGGTTGCCGACAAGCTCATGAATACGATCGATGAGCTCGCGGGCCAGCTTAGGGTCGCGAAATGCCGAAAAGTCGATACCGGAGCGAACCGGCTGCGCCGCCACCACTAGTATGCCTCGGCCGGGTTGGTGGCGAGCTGGTCCTCCTCGGCCAGCTCGATCATGGTATTGACGAGCTCGAGTGTCTCTTGGGCCTCCTGCTCGTCGACAATCTGAATGCCAAAGCCGGCGTGCACGAGAATATAGTCGCCTACCTGTGCCGTCGGCACGAGGCGCAGCGAAACGGGGCGCTCGATGCCCATCATGTCGACGGTCGCCTTAAGGTCGTCGTCGCGTTTGACCACTTTACCGGGAACGGCAAGGCACATAATGTTCCCCTTTTATACGTTTTGCGCTGGATAGGCGCCTAATTACCCATCAGTTGATGGTAGCGCTCGCGGGAGTCACGAGCAAACGCGTTACGCCTGTGAGACGGCGGCGCGCAGGCTGGCAAAACAGCCTATCGCGATGCTGCCTGCGCGAGGCGAGCGCGAGCGCTGGCGGCCTGACCGTAGGCGATGCAGCCGTCGTTGACGGGCACGGCGTGGGGGACCAAGACGGCAAGACCGGCGTCTTTGAGTTCGTGGGTGAGGAGCCAAAGCAAAAGTCGGTTCATGAACACGCCGCCCGAGAGCGCGACGGTGCCGATGTTCTCGCGGGTGCAGATTTCGCTGGCGATGCGTGCCGTGGAGCGCGCAACGGAGACATGGAAGTCGAGTGCGAGCCTGTCGGCGGGCGCTTCGGCCTCAATTCCCTCCAAAAGTGCCTCAAAGAGTGCTTTCTGGTCCAACCACGATGGGTCAGATGTGAAATAGCCTGCGTTGTCGTCGGGAAAATGGGCGATTTCGCCGTCCAGTGCACGCCAGGCGGCGGCTTCGAGCTCGATGGCGGGTTCGCCCTCGTAGGTTGCCTGGCCACAAATGCCCAAAATCGCGGCTGCGGCATCAAACAGGCGACCCATGCTGCTGGTGCGCGGGCTGTTGATGCCGCGCTCGATCATCGTTGCCGTTATGCTGCGCGTTTGCTCGTCAAGGCTGTTCAAGAGCCCCACGGCTCCCGGGTGCTCGAGCAGGTCGAGCTCGCTGAGTAGGGCAAAGGCGTTGCGGCGGGCATCGTGTACGGATGCGGCGCCACCGGGAAGCGCCCAGGTGCGCAGATGCGCGACGCGCTCAAAATCGGCGAGACGGGCGATAAGAAACTCACCGCCCCATATGGTGCCATCGGTGCCGGCGCCCGTGCCATCGAAGGCGATGCCGAGGACGCGTGCATCGGGCGCAAGCCGGCCTGCGGCAATCGCCTCTGCCATCACGCTCGCGATGTGCGCATGATGGTGCTGGACTTCGATAAGCGGCAGATTGTGCTCCCGTGCCTGCTCGCGCGCCCATTGGCTCGACAGATAGCTGGGATGCATATCGCATGCCAGGGCGACAGGTGCCAGGTCAAAGAGATCTTCCAGGCGCGAGCGCGCGGCGCTCCAGGCATCGAAGGTCGCGCCGTTTTCGACATCGCCGATATGCTGCGACACAAAACAGACCACATGGCCGTCGGCGTCCTCGCGTGTGAGTGCGACCGTGGCTTTTTGCTGCGGACCGCAGGCGAGCACGCAGGGCGTGATGCCGTCGAGCGCCGGCAACGACAGCGGCTGCGGCGCGTATCCGCGTGCGCGACGCACGGGCATGACGTTGCCGTCGACCACGCGTACCACGGAGTCGTCGTAGCGTGAGAGAATCGCGCGGTCGTTACCGAGCAGCGCGTCGGCGATGCCAGCGGCAACGAGATGCTCCCATGCAAGGGCGTCGTCGGTCTCGATGGGCTCTTCGCTCAGGTTTCCGCTGGTCATGACGAGTGCTTGCATGCCGTGCGCCACGGCTGCGGCGAGCAATAAATGTTGAAGCGGGGTGTAGGGGAGCATGACGCCGAGCTCGGGCAAGTCGTGCGCGACGGATGGAGCGAGTTCGAGGGCGTTGGGGGAGCCGTGGGTGTCGCTGTCGGTTGCGCGGCGACGCAACAGCACGATGGGGCGAACGCTGCCGGCCAGCAGATTGCGCTCAATGCTATCGATGTGACACAGGCGCTCAGCGTCGGCAAGGCCGCGCACCATAACGGCAAGCGGCTTGTTGCTGCGACGCTTGCGACGGCGCAGCTCGCACACCGCCTGTTCGTTGGTGGCATCGCAGGTCAGGTGGAACCCACCCAGACCCTTGATGGCGACGATGCCGCCGTCTGCTAGCAGCTCGACACAGCGTTCGATGATGGCATCGCTGGCCTCGCGCGTGGAGCCGACGGCTGGTGTCGCGTCGGCACCAGCTGGCGCAACGCCGTGATCGGCCTCACGCCACGTAATATGCGGTCCGCAATCAAAACAGGCATCGGGCTGAGCGTGAAACCGCCGATCGAGTGGGTCGGCATATTCTGCGGCGCAGGTGGGACACATGGGAAAGCGATCCATCGAGGTGGCCGCTCGGTCATAGGGCAGCGAGCGAATGATGGTAAAGCGCGGCCCGCAGTTGGTGCAGTTGATAAAGGGATAATGAAAGCGTCGGTCGGCTGGGTCGAACAGCTCGCGCAGGCAGTCATCGCACGTAGCGATGTCGGGCGAGATGAGCGTCGTGTGGACGGTTTGATCCTGCGACGCCACAATGCGAAAGCCCCGCTCGTTAGCGGCGTCCCAGTCGCCGGGTGCTAGGCCTACAACCTCGACATGCTCCACGCGAGACGCCGCAGGCGCATGCTCGGAAAGCGCGTCGACAAATTCGTCGAGTGCTTCGCCAGGAGCGTGCGCCTCGATATGCACGCCATCGCCCGCGTTGAGCACCCAGCCGCAAATGCCATGCGCCATGGCCTCGCGATACACAAACGGTCGCATGCCGACGCCCTGCACAATGCCCGTTACGTGGATATGCACATGTCGCATGCGACCCTCCTTCATCGAAACCTGCCAAAAAGGGACAGGTTTATTTTGGTAGGTTTTATCTGGGAAAACGCAACGCCCTAGTTGTCACCTGCCAAAACAAGCCTGTCCCTTATTGGCAGGTGCGCCGCGGAAAGGCCTGTTAGAGCCCCAGGCTCTGCTCGGTGGCGGCGCAGGTGAGCTCGCCGTGTTTAACTCCGCGCAGGCCCAGCAGGCGGTCAGCCAGCTCGTAGACGCGCTCGCCGCGACCCTTAAGCGCCAGAATCTCCAAGCAGTTGTGGTGATCCAGATGCACGTGCATGGTCGATACGATCTCGTCAGTGTAGTCGTGCTGCACCTCGTCCAGGCGGCGCGTCAGGTCGCCGGTGTGATGATCGTAAATCATGGTGAGCGACCCGATGACCTGCTCGTCGGGTGTTCGC
Organism: Collinsella sp. TM06-3; assembly: GCF_003436395.1. Taxonomy (NCBI): domain Bacteria; kingdom Bacillati; phylum Actinomycetota; class Coriobacteriia; order Coriobacteriales; family Coriobacteriaceae; genus Collinsella; species Collinsella sp. TM06-3. The sequence goes on from NZ_QSPG01000016.1 coordinate 10,201, forward strand.
ATCTGCTCCTTGGCAATGGAGGCGCGAATCAGGTCGCGCACTGCCTCGGAGCGATTGGCCACGTCGCCGCGGCGCGCGATCTGCTCGTCAAAGCGGCGCAGCAGGTCGTCGGGCGCGGTGACCGAAAAACGGACCAGCTCGGAGGTGGAGCCGCTGAGGCGGCAGTCCGCGTCGCCGGTCGGCCCGTGCGAATGCTCGTGATCGCAGGCGTGCTCGTGCTCGGCCACGCTACACCAGCTTTACGGAGCCAACGGAGTTATGGTCGGCCTCGATGGCCTCCTCGTACCCCTCGAGTGCGTCGTGCGCCTCGTGGAGCGCCGCCATGGCAGCCTCGAGCTTGGCGCCAATGCGCTCCATATCAAAGTTCTCGGTTGCATGCAGCAGCTGATGGCTCCACTCGTGGGCGAGCTCGATCGTGTCGTCGACCTGCTTGACGCTCATGGCAAGCTGGCTCATGTTCATTCCAACGTCATGCATGTGAATCTCCTTTTGCACGGGTCTATTCAGTGGTTCAGATTCTACTACGCCCGCTTTGCGCATCGCCGCATAAGAAAACGGGTGCGAGTCCGTCTGACCCGCACCCGTTCACTGGGGGCTGTTTGTGACTACCATACTATCCGTGGTCGCGGGCGCAACACCCGGCTCTCCGGTGAGCGGCGCAAAACCGCTCATGGACGGCAGCGCGTGACCGGTGTATTACAGGTGCTTCTCCAGCAGCGCCTGCAGCCTGGCCTTGGGCAGCGCGCCGACGGAGCGGTCGATTTCCTCGCCGTTCTTAAAGACAACCAGCGTGGGGATGCTCATAACGCCAAACTTCATGGCTAGGTCCTGATTGTCGTCGACGTTGCATTTGGCGACGGCAAGTTTGCCGGCTAGCTCGTCGGCCACTTCGTCAACAATGGGCGAGAGCGAGCGGCAGGGACCGCACCACGGTGCCCAAAAATCAACCAGCACGGGAAGGCTGCCGTTAACGACGGAATCGAAGTTCTCGGGGGTAATCTGCTTAATGTCAGCCATGGTGACCTCCATAGTGCGACGCGGCTCAGCCGCGTAAAATTCAGTACGACCGTGCTTATACCCAACGGTCCGCAAAGCAAGCACTCGCGGTCGGCTCTTTTATATAATGGTGGGCATGCAAACGATTGGAGAGCGCATGTCCACGTCACAAAGCCAGAAAAAAGAAGCCATCGCCCAGGCGACCGAGCAGGAGCTCGCATCGCTTGCGGGTCGCGGCGTGCGTATCGCGGGCAACGCGTGCTCGCCGATTGTGCTGGTAAAAGGTGATTTAGACGATGCAGAGCGTGCGGGCGGCGAGCTGGCTGCCGGTCCGGACGGTGCCGCGCTGCGCAAGGCGCTCGGTGCCATCGGCTACGCGCCCGAGGATTTCTGCGTGCTGGCAAGTGTTGCCGGCGCGGGTGACGGAGCGGTTGCGACAGGCGAGGGTCTGCCGTGCGAGCTGTTCCGCGAGGCGCTCGAGGCCTTGGACCCCGAGGCGGTCCTGCTGTTGGACGATCGCGCGGCCGATACCATGCGCGAGACCTATGCCGACATGCTCGTGGCAATCGACGACTTCGATACCGCTATGCTCAAGCCCGGCTTGGTCGCCCATGTGCAGGGTCGTCGCGTGCTCGCGCTCGACGGTTTTGAGGCGGCGCTTACTGACAAAGCCGCCAAGCAGCGCATGTGGGCATACATCAAGCAGCTGACCCCGGCAGCCGCGCCGCTGTAGCGGACTGGCGCCGGCAAGGCGGCCCTGACGGGTCGAGCGCGGCGCCGGCTTGTCGCGCCCTTACATCACTGCGCGAAGCTCAAACCGGTCGCCGTTGATGCGGAACTGGCAGTTGCCGTTCATGCGCTCGACGGCAAGCTTAATGCTTTTGGTTCCAAAGCCGTGTCCGGTGTGCTCGGCTACGGGCATGCCGTCGACCATGCGCGGCGGGCGTCCAAACGTGTTGGAGACCAAAAGGAGCAGTTGCCCGTCCTCGCAACGCAGGTCCAGATCTACAAATCGCTTGCCCTGGGGAGCGGCGCTTGCGGCGACGATGGCGTTGTCCAGGGCGTTTGAGAGCACGCTAAACAGATCGACGTCGGCTACATGGACGCTCTCGGGCACGGCGGCGCGCAAATCGGCGGCGATGCCGTTTCGGTTGATATCGGAACTAAACGACGAAAGCACGATATTGACCGTGTCGTTGGCGCAGTAGCGGCGCACGGCGGTGCGGTCGTTCGTCTCGCAGAGCTCGTCGATGCGCTCGAGCGCCTCATCGATGTGGCCCTCTTCGATCAAAGCCGCAAGGCCGCGCAGGAAGTGCCGCATGTCATGGCGGAGGACCGAAAGCTCACGTCCAGATTGGCGCCAAGCCTCGAGCTCCTTGATGGCCGCGCTGTCGCGGGTCGCGAGCATCCAGCGCTCGCGCTCGGCGATTTCCTTCGCCTCGTATTCACGCAGATACACAGCAAGAAACATAAGGTAGAACGCGCAAAGCGCAAACGCCAAAAACTCAACCGTCACCACGGAGCCCGAGTGAAAGAGCGTGGTGTAGACATTGGTGGCGTAGTCAAAGATGTAATAGATGAGCGGCAGGATGAGCAGAATCTCGAGCTCGGTAGGGCTTTTGACCGCCAGGCGCGGACCGATGTCGCTGGCCCAATGCAGCAGGATCGCAAAGACGACTGCCGTGGTGATAATGCGTGCCACGTAGTACGCGATTTGCGAGTTGGTGGCGGCGAGTGCGGCGATGCCCATCCAGTTGCTGAACTGGCAGCTCAGATAAGCACTGGTGACGCCCAACATAACGAGCAGCGGGCTCAGGCGATAGCGCGTGCACAGATAGATGACGAGCGGCAGATGCACGACGAGTGGATATGCCTGACGGGCAAAAAGCTCGCCGCCGACGGCATTGGCGAGGCCGAATGCGCATCCGGTTACGGCGCTGACCATCACGAGCTCAAGTGCATGACGCCGGTTGATCTCGATACCGCAGAGCGCCGCCGAGGCAAAAACGCCAAAAAGCAGGGTCGTTGCGTGGTGGATTGCCCAAAGTATCATCTCGACCGTGGGGAGCATCAGCGCCTCCCGCCCTCGAACCGTGCCGCAAAGTAAGCATCCTGAAATCCTTGCTTACAGCTGCGCGCCAGCGGGATGCAAGCGCCCGAGCGCATGACGATATCCGTTCGGTTGAAGTGGTCGATATTGCGTAGGTTGACCTGGTAGCTGCGGTGACACTTAAATAAGCTCGCGCTTTTGGCTAGCTGGTCCTCGATGCTGCGGAACGGCTCGAGCGCTTCGATATCGCGCCCGTCGCGCAGGTGGAATACCACATGCTTGTTGCGGGCCTCGGCGTATTCGATGTCGGACAGGCGCAGGGCATGGTAGCCAAAGGACGTTTTGGTCACGAGCTCATCGGTCGCGGCGGGCCGCATGCTCGAAAGCTCGCCGAGCAGTTGCGCCAGGCGTTCGTACGCTATGGGCTTGAGCAGGTAGTCGAAGGCGCGGACCTCATAGGACTCCAGCGCGAACTCGGGCGACGAGGTGAGGAACACCAGGCGCACAGCGGTATCGGATTGGCGCAGCTCCCTCGCGGTGTCCATGCCGTTGACGAGCGGCATGATCATGTCGAGCAGAATGATGTCGGCGCGCGATACGGCATGGCGGGCCAGCAGGTCCTCGCCGCGCGTGACGAGCGCAACGTCGACTGCCGTGCCCGTCTCGGTCGACCAGCGGTCGATCATCCGGTGCAGTCTATCTAGAAAAGCGACGTCGTCGTCGCAGGCGATAATCTTGAGCATTCGGGCCCCCTTTGTATCTCGATTGTGCCATACCGCACGCTTGTCGCTCGCGGAGGAACATCCCGTTTGCGCCCCACGGTGCGCAACTCGCGCCGAGCGGCGGGGCGTTAGAAAGTGCAGCAGCAAAATAATCTGTGGATAAACATGTCCACAGATGCCGGCGGTCGGACGGGGAATCATGCCGACCGCCGGCGCCAAGCGATAGCGAACATTGCGAAAGCATAGGGATAAGGGGAGCTGCACGATGAGGGAGAAGAAGATGGGGATGCGCAGACTTGCTGCTTGTGCGCTGGCTGCAGCGTTAGCGCTCGGAGGCGCGGCGACAACGCTTGCTACGCCTACGGTGGCGGAGGCGTATCCGTACACCGCGATCAAACCGAAACACTTGAAAAGTGAGCTTTCGTATGGCGAAAGCGACGTAATCCAACTTTCCGGCGGCAAAGACTACTGGTTTGCCGGTACGGTCGATATCGACCACTATGAGGTCGAGGGCGGTACCAAGGAGAATCCGACTCGCCTGTATTTCACCAACAGCTCGTCTCTGGGCGGCCCGCTGACCGTCAAGCGTGACCTCACGTATTCGCAGCATCCCCTCTTTGTGCTTAAGGGCGGTTACGTCGAGTTCATCGGTGATTCGGGCGCCTCGACCGAGGTCCGCTGTGATGGAAAAACGTTTTTGAGCGATAGCAACGATTACGAAGCGCGTGGAGGTGTCGATAAGCCGAATACAGGCAAGAGCCTCAACCTTGTCGTGAAAAACCTCAAGCTTGTTTCAAGGACCGATAACGATGATACCGTTCGGGCAATCACGCTCTATGGAACCATGGGTGCGGGGGAGACGGCCAGCTTCACGAACGTGAATGTCAGCGGTTGGAAATGCTGCAAGAACAACGCATTCAAGGTTGACCAGGATAATGAAATCTACGAAGCCTCGCCGGCACCTGTGACTATCAGAGGCAGCCAGGTCGCGGTGGATGCAACGTTTGTCAACTGCACGTTTAAGAATAATAGTGATGACTGCGTCGGCGCCTTGAGCGTGGTCGGGCGAGCGAAGCCCCCCAAGGTCACGTTGAGCGGCTGCACGTTCGAAAACAACAGTCAGGGAATGATTGCATGCGACGAGATGAAGTTCGAGAGCGGCCATGTGCATGCGGGCAATATTGGCGTCAAAAATGCCAAAGTTACCCTGAATAACTGCAGCATTCGTTCGACGAGCGATACGTCATGGAATGGACCCTGCTCTTATATGTTCAAGGTGTGGGATATTCAATATCAGATGCACATGACGAGCGCCATTGCGGTGGCAAAGGATGCGTCGTGCACCATAAACGATACGGTTATCAATGATTCGTACGTGTTCCCCTCTGATTATTTCAACGGTCGCGACATAAGCGGTCAGGACGAGAAGCGCTGCACGGTTTACGCTCTCGGTTCTGTGACGCTCGCTGGCAACACGAAGGTCACCACGGTCAAGGCGAAGGGCATCGACGCATCCGATGTCGGTAGCTACGGCAAGGTTCACGTCGATAAGTCTTTTACGGGCGAAGCCGTCCTGTCTGTCGACGATACCAAGTTCGATCCCAAGTCCAACAAGCAGTACTACTACTATGAGTATGTGAACCTTGGCACGAGCGATCTTTCTCAGGAGGATCTTGCGAGCAGGCTCAAGTTTGCTAATGCCGACCTTGCATACGACGTTACCGATGGCAAGGTCAAGGTTATCCATCGCAAGCACGAGCACGAGTGGACCTATTCCGCCAACAAGGATGGGTACAGCATCGCGGCTACGTGCAACGGACAGTATGAGGCCTCGCACTGTGCCTACTCCAGGGACGGCGAGACGATCTCGCTGATGTCGTCCAAGAGCGGCGACCTGAGCTTTACCTACAACGGTAAACAGCGCGACGCCGTGCTTGCTACGACTAAGCCGTCTCAAAAGGACAACGCTGTAGCCCAGGGCAAGGTAAAGATTGTGAGCGCGCGGTTCTATAGGGGCGTGGATGACAATAATCCCCAGGGCTTCGAGATGGAAGGGTCGCAGCCGTGCGATGCGGGCACCTATCGCGTGGTGGCGACGGTCGCCGTCGAGGGGCAGAGCGATGTTACGCTCGAGCGCGTGTTCAAGATCAACCCTGCCTCGCTTGCGGAGAAGGACTCCAACCGCAAGGATCTTTGCAAGGTCGAAATCATTGGCTACGACAAGCTGAAGGATAACGTCAGGTTCAGCAACGGTGACGTGCTCAACGACGTTCCGTCTTATAAGTGGACGGGTGAGGAGATAACGCCTCGCATTAAGGTAACGTATAAGCTTGGCGACGAATGGATCGAGCTTAAAGAGGGCGTCGATTTCGAACGCCTCGCTTGGTACGAATCGGTTTCGGAGAAAGATCCCGGTGCGTATAGGAGCCAGGCTTGGGGTCTGGGAAACTTTGCATACGGCAAGTTTTTCTACTGGAGCATCTACGGCACGCAGTTCGAGAATGTTCAGGCCAAGGGCTTTGACGGCACCTATGATGGCAAGGCTCACTCGCCGTCGGTGACGGTCGACAACGCCCCCGAGGGCATGCAGATCGAATATAGTGTCGATGGTGGCTTGCTGTACGAAGACCGAATCCCCTCCTATACCAATGTCACGCGCGATGTCTATGACAACGTGTGTGCCGAGACAATTAAGTACCGCATTACTGCACCCGACTACGTGCCGGTGGAGGGCGAGCTTAAGATCAAGATCACCCCCGCCGATCAGGCCGCTCCCAAGGACGTCAAGACGACGGCCGCGACCGGGCATGCCTTGGCGGATGGCAGCATCGACGGGATTGATAACACCTACGAATGGAAAGCCGAGGCCGCCAGCGACTATCAGTGGATTGCCGAAGGCGAGACGTCGGTTAAGAGCCTCGTCGCTGGCAAATACAGCGTTCGCCTTAAGGCCGACCGTAACCATAACGCCTCCGAGGTCCTGACGGTTGAGGTCAAGGACGGTCCCAAGAAGGCCGACGGTAGTGGTTGGAGGCACGACGACGCCGAACACTGGAACACCTGCACCTGTGGCAAGGAGGACGTTGACCGCGCAAAGCATGACTTTGAGTGGGTCGTCGACCAGGCCGCTACGGCTGATAAGCCCGGTTCCAAGCATGAGCACTGCAAGACGTGCGGCTACGAGCGCGAGTCTGTCGAGATCCCCGCCTTCGGTATTACCGGCTACTCGGGTATCTACGATGGCGAAAAGCACGGCGTGACGGTTAACGCCGAGACCGTCGCATCTATCCAGTATCGCGAGAAAGGCGAGAAGAAGTGGAGCGACGAGTCTCCGCTCATCTGCGATGCTGGCTCCAAGACCGTCGAGTTTAAGGCGACGCTCACGTCTGGCGACACCTGCGAGGGCGAGGTCGAGCTTAAGGTCGATCCCCGTCCGGTAACGGTGAAGCCCAAGGATGCTTCGAAGGTGTACGGTTATGACGATCCGGACTTTGAGCTCGAGGCCGTCGAGGGCTCGATCATCAAGGGCCACCCGCTCTCTTGGTTCAAGATTCGCCGTGAGGCCGGCGAGAACGTGGGCACCTATACGCTGACGATCGAGGAGAGCGAGGTCGGCGACAAGTGGGACAAGATCCAGAGGGCGAACTATGCTCCGACGCTCCAGACCGGCACGTTCGAGATCACCAAGCGCCAGATTGGTGTTGGCTGGACGGTCGGAACGTATACCTATAACGGCAAGCCTCAGGGCCCCAAGGTCACGGTCAGCAATGTTGCCGAGGGTGACGAGGGTAAGGTTTCCTATGAGGTCGAGAACGCGACGGGCATCGATGCCGGTAGCTATCCGGCAAAGGTGACGGGCCTCGCCGGTGACCCCGAGGTCATCAAGAATTATGCCTTTCCTGCCGAAAACCTTGAGTATACCTACACGATTTATAAGGCCGAGCAGGAGAAACCTAAGGGGCTGAGCGCTGTCAAGGAGACCATCCGCGGCAAGTGCGACGGCAAAATCGAGGGCGCGCACGGCGGCGTCGCCTACCGCCTGTTCCGCACCGAAGCCGGGGACGTCGATGGCGAGACCATGGTTTCCGAGGACGGTAAGATTGAGAACCTTGCTGCCGGCTACTACCAGGTCTGGTATGCCGAGACTGATAATTACATGCCGTCCACGCCTGTGGAAGTGCATGTCGACAACGGTAAGTACTTATGGGTCACCCTTTCTGATAAGAATGACGCCTACTCGATAGTGTGGCATGGCCCGAACAGGCTGCAGTGGCACGAAAGCGTGGAGTTCTCGGTAAAGATCTCCGATGGCTACTACGCGGGCGACGACTTTGCCGTCAAGGCGAACGGCGTTGTTCTCGAGAAGGGCGAGGATGGAAAGTTCGTCCTGAGCAATGTCGAGGAGAAGACCACCATCACCGTCGAGGGCGTGCGTAAGCACGAGGCTGCGAGCGACAAGTGGCTCTCCGGCGACAATACGCACTGGCATCAGTGCACCTGCGGCGAGAAGATCGATGAGACTTCGCACGCCTTTGAGTGGGTTGTCGACAGGGTGCCCACGGCAACCGAGGAAGGCTCCAAGCATCAGTGGTGTACGGTTTGTGGGCATACGTTGCCTGCAGTCAAGATCCCGGCTGCCGCCATCGTTGGCTACTCCGACGAGTACGACGGTGCGTATCACACGGTCGATGCGACGAGCCTGCCCGAGGGCGCGACGGCCCAGTACAGCACCGACGGCAAGAACTGGTCTCCCGAGGCTCCCAAGATCCGCGACGCTGGCACGCTGACCGTTGCCTACCGGGTGACGATTGACGGTGCGACCGCCGAGGGTGAGGTTACGCTCGAGGTCAAGCCGCGCGCGATCACGGTCGCAGCCGACGACTCCTCCAAGACTTACGGCGAGGCCGACCCCGTGTTTACGTGGACGATCACATCCGGCGAGCTTGTCGAGGGCGAGAGCCTCCAGGGCCTCGAGATCGAGCGCGAAGATAACGACAACGTGCGTGATGGCGGCTATGCGCTGCACCTGACGCAGGCCAAGGACGCTAACCCCAACTACAACATCACGTTCGTCGATGGCGTGTTCACCATCAATCAGCGCCTGCTTACCGTGACGTGGGGTACCAGCGAGTTTGTCTACGACGGTAAGGAGCACTGCCCCGAGGCGACGCTCGGCAACGTCATCGGCGAGGATGACCTTGGCGCGACCGTCGAGGGCTCCCAAACCGAGGCCGGCACTTCTTACACGGCGACCCTTGGTGCGCTGACGGGTAAGGCCGCTGGCAACTATGCGCTGCCGACCGAGGGCCTGACATGCGAGTTCTCCATCAAGAACGCCGCTCAGGACGCGCCGAAGGTCCAGGCCGAGGCCGAGACCGTGAGCGGCAAGCGCGACGGCAAGATCGTGGGCGTCGATGCGACGATGGAGTGGCGCGCTAAGGATGCCGACGGGTATCAGGCTGTGGGCGAGGGCGTAACCGAGCTCAAGGATCTCGCTGCCGGCGTGTACGAGGTACGCTACCAGGCTAAGGCCAACTACGATGTCTCCTCTGCTACCGAGATCACCGTGGCTGCCGGCCGCAAGCTGGTTGTGGCGCTGCCGACTAACCAGCAGGGCTACACGCTCACCGCGACGGCAACCGAGCTCGACTGGCACGGTTCCGCAACGCTTACCATGAGCATCGACAGTGCGTACTTTGCGGGCAAGGACTACGCCGTAAAGGTTGACGGTAAGGCCGTTAAGCTCGCTGACGACGGCACCTATGAGCTCAAGGACGTCGAGCGCGATGTGAGCGTGACGGTCGAGGGCGTGCTCAAGCACGAGCCCGACGGTACGGGCTGGGCGCACGACGCTAAGAGCCATTGGCATGTCTGCCGCTGCGGCGACATCATCGACAAGGCAGAGCACACCTTTGAGTGGGTCGTTGACGAGCCGGCGACTGTCGAGGCCAAGGGTAAGAGGCATCAGGAGTGCACCGTCTGCCGCGAGAAGGGCAAGACCGAGGAGATCGCGATTCTGAAGCCCGAGATCACCGACGGAAAGGGCCAGACGATGGTGGTCGAGGCCGCCAGGGACCTGACTTTCCGCTCGAGCGCGCCGCTCGAGTTCTTCCAGAAGGTGCTGGTTGACGATAAGGAGGTCGCGGCCGAGAACTACGAGCTCACCAAGGGCTCTACGATCGTGACGCTCAAGGCGAGCTTCCTGAATACGCTCGGCGTAGGTGAGCATAAGCTGAGCGTGGTTTCGAGCACGGGCACGGCAGAGACGACCTTCACCGTTGCCGAGGCTGCCAAGCCCGCTCCTGGCCAGACCACTACGACTACTACGACCACGACTACGACTTCCAAGCCTAAGAAGAAGGCTGGCAAGGAGACGTTGCCTGAGTCCGGCGACAGCACGTATATCATGGCTGGTGCCGTACTCGCAGCCGGTGTGGCAGCTCTGCTGCTGGCGTGGGCCATGAAGCGCCGCGCTTAACCGCATGCCAGTTCCCAGCGGGTCCGGATCGAGCGATCCGGACCCGCTTCTATGCCCACCGCCTCTCGGGCCAAGGCAAAACGGGCGGCTCGAATCGTGCGGCAGGTCCATTTTCGACTATCCTCAGCTTGCCAGTTCGAAAATGGACCTGCTGCATGATTGAATCTTTATTTCAACTTTACACCTAGGTTTACAGCTGTCTTGTCAGCTGTAAACCTAGGTGTCATACTAAAGCCCCAAGATTCGCCAAAAGAGAGGGGCCTTGATGGCACAGAGCGCGAACATGGATGCATCGAAGCTTGCACGCGACATTGCGGCCGGCCTGGCATCGGCAACGACGGCAACGGAGCGCGCGGCACTGGTGCCCGCAGAGCTCGTCGAGGCCATTCAGCAACTAAAAACCCAACGTGACGCGGTGATCTTGGCGCACTACTATGTGGCGCCCGAGGTCCAGGCCGTTGCCGATTACGTCGGCGACAGCTTTTACCTGGCAAAGCTCGCCAAAAGCCTGCCGCAGCAGACCATCGTGCTGTGCGGCGTGGAGTTTATGGGTGAGAGCGCCAAGCTGCTCAATCCCACTAAGACCGTGTTGCTGCCCGAGCCGGGTGCGGACTGCCCCATGGCGCACATGGTCAAGCGCGAGACGGTCGATGCGGCGCGCGCCGAGTACGGCGACGACCTTGCCGTGGTCTGTTACGTCAACTCGACGGTCGAGATCAAGAGCTGGAGCGACGTGTGCGTCACCAGCTCCAACGCCGTCAAGATCGTGTCCGAGCTGCCGCAGCAGCACGTCCTGTTCATCCCCGATCAAAACCTGGGCCGCTTCGTAGCCGAGCATGTGCCGCAAAAGCACGTCATCCTCAACAATGGCTACTGCCCGCGTCATCACATTATTACCGTCGAGCAGATTGTCGATGCACAGGAGGCGCATCCCGACGCGCTCGTGCTGGCGCACCCCGAGTGCAAGGCCGACGTCCTTGCCGAGGCCGACTACATCGGCTCCACCGCCGGCATCATCAAGTACGCCGAGGAGTCGGACGCGAGTGAGTTCATCATCGTGACGGTCCGCGGCGTGCTCTACGAGCTCGAGCGCCGCTGCCAGGGCACCGGCAAAAAGTTCTACTTCCCTGCGGTGCAGCCCACCTGCGTCAACATGGATCTCATCACGCTCGAAAAACTCGTGTGCTGCCTGGAGACGGGCGAGGGCGAGGTGCAGATCGGCGTGTCGGACGAGGCTGCCGACCAGGCCAAGCTCACACTCGACCGCATGCTCGAGTACGCGGCGCGCTAGAACGATGTGACATGAGGGAGAGTCCCTTATGCCACATTACAAGGGAGAGGATTCCTGTGGAAACCAAACAATACCCCGACATGGAGTGCGACGTCGTCATTGCCGGTTGCGGCGTGGCGGGCCTGTATGCGGCCCTCAATCTGCCGACGAGCGCGCGCGTGATCATGCTCTCCAAGGGCGCTGTCGACGAGTGCGATTCGATGCTCGCGCAGGGTGGCATCTGCGTGCTGCCCGAGGGCTCTGACTACGATGCCTTCTTTGAGGACACCGTGCATGCCGGCCACTACGAGAACCGCCGCGAGAGCGTCGACATCATGATCCGCTCGAGCCGCTCGGTCATCAACGACCTGCTGGCGATGGGTGTGGATTTTGAGCGCAAGGCCGACGGCAGCCTCGACTTTACCCGCGAGGGCGCACACAGCCGCCCACGCATTGCCTTCCATGCCGATATTACGGGCAAGGAGATCACGACCAGGCTGCTCCAGGCCGTTCGCAAGCTGGACAACGTGCAGATTCTGGAGCACGTGGCCATGACCGACATCCTGACGGCCGAGCATGATGGCGCTACGGTGTGCAGCGGCGTCGCCGCCGTTCCCGTCGACGAGGACAACTCGGTTCGTCCCGCCGACGAGCTGGCAAATGCCGCCGAGGGCGTGCATGCCGGCGAGCCGTTTAAGATCCATGCCCGCCACACGCTGTGGGCGACGGGCGGTATCGGCGGCGTATACGACCATTCGACCAACTACCCGCAGCTCACGGGCGATGCCTGCTACATTGCTCAGGAGCATGGCATTAAGATGGAGCATCTGGACTACGTGCAGATTCACCCCACGGGCCTGTTCTCGCCGCAGCCGGGCCGCACCTTCCTGATCAGCGAGAGCTGCCGCGGCGAGGGCGCGATTTTGCTCAACGCCGCCGGCGAGCGCTTTACCGACGAGCTTCAGCCGCGCGATGTGGTCGCCGCCGCCATCCGCGAGCAGATGAAGCAGGACGGTACCGAGCACGAGTGGCTGAGCTTTGCCCCCGTCGAGCGCGACGTGGTGACTGGGCACTTTGCCAACATTCGCGCGCGCTGCCTTGAGGACGGCCGCGACATCTTGGACGAGCCCATCCCCGTTACGCCCACGCAGCACTACTTTATGGGCGGCGTGTGGGTCGACAAGGACGGCCGCACCTCGATGCCCGAGCTCTACGCCGCGGGCGAGACGGCCTGCAACGGCGTGCACGGCAAGAATCGCCTGGCTTCCAACAGCCTGCTCGAGTCCCTGGTTTGGGGCCGCCGTGCCGCCTGGTGCATGCGCACCGGCGAGTCGCTCGCCGTGGAGCGGGCGGGCGAGCCCGCGCTTGACGGGCGTCATCGCGCCCTGAGCGCCGACTCCCTGGCAATCGATGATTTGGCCCGTGCCGCCGGCACGCAGGCCGTGGAGGAGTAGACCATGAATCCCATTACCATGAAGCTCGTCGTCGATGACCTGATTTTGCAGGCTCTGCGCGAGGACATTACGTTTGAGGACGTGAGTACGGCGAGCGTGTGCCCCACGGCGCGCCCCGCTACCGTTGAGCTCATCGCCAAGGCCGACGGCATTATCGCCGGCCTGGACATATTCGCCCGCACCTTTGAGCTGCTGGATCCGCAGAGCTCCGTGTTGTTCGATGTCTCGGATGGCGACGAGGTGCACGCCGGCGACCACGTGGGCCAGGTGCGCGGCGATGTGCGCGTGCTGCTTTCGGGCGAACGCGTGGCACTCAACTACCTGCAGCGCATGAGCGGTATCGCTACCTACACGCACAGCATGGCCGCGGCGCTCGAGGGCACCAAGACCGTGCTTGTCGACACACGCAAGACCACGCCGGGCATGCGCGTGTTTGAGAAGGCGGCGGTCGAGATCGGCGGCGGCAGCAACCACCGCTACAACCTGTCGACGGCCGTCATGCTCAAGGACAACCACATCGACGCCGCCGGCGGCGTGACGCGTGCGATCGAGATGGCGCGCGCCCATGCATCGTTTACCACGACGGTCGAGATCGAGTGCGAGAACCTGGACATGGTGCGCGAGGCCGTGGAAGCCGGCGCCGATATCATCATGTTCGACAACATGACTCACGACGACATGGCTGCCGCGATTGAGCTTATCGCCGGCCGCGCCAAGACCGAGTGCTCGGGCAACGTGGATGCCAGCAATATCCGCGCCCTGGCTGATCTGGGCGTCGACTACATTAGCTCGGGCGCCCTGACGCACTCCGCGCCGATCCTCGACCTCTCGCTCAAGCACCTGCGTCTGCTGGACGGTAAATAATGAATGCCCGCGAGCGTCGCCGTGCCATCATGGCCGTGCTCGAGGGAGCCACGGAGCCCGTATCGGGCAGCGCGCTTGCCCGCGAGGTTAGCGTGAGCCGTCAGGTCGTGGTTCAGGATATTGCCCTGTTACGTGCCGATGGGCACGATATCGTGGCGACCAACCGTGGTTATGTGCTGCAGGAGGCCCCCAGCAGCCCCGCCGTGCCCACGCGCTTGGTCAAGGTTCGCCACAGCGTGGAGCAGGCAGGCGATGAGCTCACGAGTATCGTCGACGCCGGTGGCGCCGTGCTCAACGTGATCGTCAATCACCGCGTGTACGGTAAGATCACGGCCGACCTGGACATCCGCAATCGTCGCGATGTTGAGCGCTACCTGCACGATATCGAGAGCGGCAAGAGCTTTCCACTACTAACGGTGACGAGCGGCTACCACTTCCATCGCATCGCGGCGGAGGACGAGCAGACCCTCGACGAGATCGAGGCCATACTCAAGGAGAAGGGCTACCTTGCCGATTTAATGCCCTACGAGGATGATTTGTCCTAACCCGATACTGTCTTTATAAGTTGCGGTGAAATAGTTCCTACAATCGGCACCTAAGCAATGAGCCAGGAACTATTCCACCGCAACTGCCAAGGTAGCCCCGTCCCCAATTAGCTGCCTGTACAAACAAAAGGAGGCCTCCGCGGCGATGCGGAAGCCTCCTTTTTTGTGCACGGTGTACTCTTGAGTGTGCAAGTGGGGGAGCTGTTACTCCTCGACGATCTCGGTGATCGCGCCGGCGGGGCAAGCGTCCTGGCAAGCGCCACAGGCGACGCAGGAATCCTCGTCAGCGACGGTAGCGACGTCCTGGAGCTCCAGAACGCCAGCGGGGCAGGAGTCGACGCAAACGCCACAAGCGATGCACTCGTCGGCATCAATTACGGGATGAGCCATGGTAGTTTCCTCTCTGTTGACCGACGCTACAGGCGATGCGCGCCGGTTTGATTCGGGCAAAAACATACCACGGGAGCGACCGTTTGCAATACCCTCTGGCCGGCATCTTCATACCGTTCGCCGAGTATGCCAAGGTTTACTAAAAAACACGCAGGTGGGGCCGCTGAGCTGCGTAAATGTTAGCTAAAGGTGACTTGAAATATTGAGCTATTAAGCGCGCCTGCGGAAAGGGCATCCCGTTATTTGGCCGAAAAACGGGTCGCAGCTTCCGGTTGGACCGCCCGGCGGAAACTGTGTCCCAGAATTCGCGCTCAGACCGGGATACCCTTTCCGCAAGGCAGCCCCAGGCACCTTCGGACCCAAACCTCAGCCATCTCTACATAGATCTCAATAGATCTGCCGAGAACTCAAACAGTGCATCTACCTGCGCATTTGAGAACCTAAACTCTCAGAGATAAGAAATCTTATATGAATTGACTTAGATTTTGTATATTCCGGCCCATAAGGGGATACACTACATCCTGAAAGACAAGCCGAAGCGCCACACGACAGACCGTCGAGGCGGCGCGAACGCAAAAGAGAGAGGGAATTTCTAATGAGTAAGATTCTTGGTATCGACCTTGGTACTACTAACTCCGCAATGGCCGTTCTCGAGGGCGGTTCTCCGACCATTATCGTGAACGCCGAGGGCGACCGCACCACCCCGTCCGTTGTTGGTTTCCGCGCCGACGGCGACCGCGTCGTGGGTAAGGCCGCTAAGAACCAGGCTGTCACCAACCCCAAGAACACCGTGTTCTCCATCAAGCGCTTCATGGGTCGCAAGTACTCCGAGTGCACCTCCGAGATCAAGACCGTGCCGTATGAGGTCAAGGAGGGCCAGGGTGGCCGCGCCGTCGTCGACATCGAGGGCAAGGATTACACCGCCGAGCAGGTGAGCGCCATGACGCTCGCAAAGATGAAGGCCGACGCCGAGAAGTATCTGGGCGAGACCGTCACCGACGCCGTCATCACCGTCCCGGCCTACTTCAATGACGCCCAGCGTCAGGCCACCAAGGACGCCGGTAAGATCGCTGGCCTCAACGTCAAGCGTATCGTCAACGAGCCGACCGCTGCTGCTCTTGCCTATGGCCTGGACAAGCAGGGCACCGACCAGCGCATCCTGGTCTTCGACCTGGGCGGCGGCACCTTCGACGTCTCCATCCTCGACCTCGCTGACGGCGTGTTTGAGGTTCTGTCCACCTCGGGCGACAACCACCTGGGCGGCGACGACTGGGATCAGCGCGTCATCGACTGGATGGCCGATAAGTTCCAGCAGGAGAACGGTGTCGACCTGCGTCAGGACCCCATGGCCCTGCAGCGTCTGAAGGAGGCCGCCGAGAACGCCAAGAAGGAGCTCTCCGCAGCCCAGCAGTCCACCATCAACCTGCCGTTCATCACCATGAACCAGTCCGGCCCGCTGCACCTCAACTACACGCTGACCCGCGCCGAGTTCGAGAAGATCACCCGCGACCTGCTCGAGCGCTGCAAGCAGCCTGTCACCAACGCCCTGCGCGACGCTAAGCTCAAGCTCTCCGATCTGACCGAGGTCATCCTCGTCGGCGGCTCCACCCGTATGCCCGCCGTCCAGGATCTGGTCAAGACCATGACCGGCAAGCAGCCCAACATGTCCGTGAACCCCGACGAGGTCGTTGCCGACGGTGCTGCCGTCCAGGGCGGCGTGCTCACCGGCGACGTCGAGGGCATCCTGCTGCTCGACGTTACCCCGCTGTCGCTGGGCGTCGAGACCATGGGCGGCATCATGACCAAGATGATCGACCGCAACACCACGATCCCGACCTCCAAGACCGAGGTCTACTCCACCGCTGCCGACAACCAGACCAGCGTCGAGATCAACGTGCTCCAGGGCGAGCGCGAGCTTGCCCGCGATAACAAGTCGCTCGGTAAGTTCCAGCTGACCGGTATCCCGGCTGCCCGCCGCGGCGTGCCGCAGATCGAGGTCACCTTCGACATCGACGCCAACGGCATCGTCAAGGTCTCCGCTAAGGACAAGGGCACCGGCAAGGAGCAGCAGATTACCATTTCCGGCTCCACCGCTCTGTCCGACGACGAAGTCGATCGCATGGTCAAGGACGCCGAGGCTCATGCCGAGGAGGACAAGAAGCAGAAGGAAGAGGTCGAGGTCCGCAACCAGACCGACAGCCTGTGCTACTCCACCGAGCAGACCCTCAACGAGCTGGGCGACAAGGTTTCCGCCGATGTGAAGTCCAAGGCCGAGGCCGCTATCGCCGACGCCAAGAAGGCGCTCGAGGGCTCTGACGTCGAGGCCATCAAGGCCGCTGGCGAATCCCTGCAGTCCGTAGCCTACGAGCTGGCTCAGGTTGTCTACGCCGACGCTCAGCAGCAGACCGACGGCGCCGCCGGTGCCCAGCCTGCCGACGATGACGTTGTCGACGCCGACTACGAGGTTGTGGACGACGAGGACAAGTAATCATGTCCGCCCGTAAAGCTCGCACGGAGGCGGCCGCCGCTGGCGCCGCCCCCGTTGACTCTGAGGAGAAGGACGTGAAGATTCCCGTAGAGGCCGTCGACGATACCGAGGCCAACGAGGCCGAGGCCGCCGAGGCTGCCGAGAACCAGGTAGAGGATTCCAACAAGGAGGCGACGATGACCGAGGACGAGATGGTGGAAGCCGCTATCCGCGCCGGTGAGGAAGCCGCCGACAACGACTTTAAGCTCAAGTTCGAGCAGGCCCAAAAGGAGCTTGCCGACGTACGCAGCGAGCTCGATGCTGCGGCAGAGGCTCAGAAGGCCGCCGAGGACAAGGCAAAGGACGCCACCGAGCGTACCGCCCGTCTGCAGGCCGACTGGGAGAACTTCCGTCGCCGCACCGCCAGCGAGCGTATCGCCGAGCGCGAGCGCGCGACCGAGAAGCTTGTCACCGCGCTGTTGCCGGTGGTTGACGATATCGAGCGTGCAATCGACCATGCCCGTAGCCAGGAGCTTTCCGACGACTTTAAGCAGTTCGTCGATGGCGTTGATGCGGTGCATGCCAAGCTGCTCGATGTGTTTGCGCACGAGGGCGTTGAGCCCATCGACCCCAAGGGCGAGGCGTTCGATCCGCTCGAGCACCAGGCCGTGGGGCGTGTCGAGGACGCATCGCAGTACGACGAGACCGTCAACGACGTGTACCAGAAGGGCTACCGCATGGCGGACCGCATCCTGCGCTCCGCGATGGTGACGGTGACCTACGGTGGCGAGAAGCGCCCCGCACCGGAGCCCGAAGCGGCGCCCGAGGATGCTGCGGCCGATACGGCTGAGAGCACCGAGGAGTAATTGAGAAGGGCCCCGGGGCAACACCCGGGGCCCTTTCTGGCCTAGTGCCATATGACAGTATGAGCCGCCGCCCGTTGAGCGGTGGATGAAACAGGAGAGGAGCTACGATGGCTGCAGGCAAAACCTTCTATGACATCCTGGGCGTATCCAAGAGCGCCTCCGACAAAGAGATCAAGAGCGCGTTTCGCAAGCTCGCGCAAAAATACCACCCCGATGCCGGCGGCGACGAGGCCAAGTTCAAGGAGATTAGCGAGGCTTACGAGACGCTTTCGGACGAGAAGAAGCGCAAAGAGTACGACCAGATGCTCATGTTCGGCGGCATGCCGGGCGCGGGCGGCGCGTATGGCGGCGGCTACGGTGCCGGCGCGGGCGCCAGCGGCTGGGGCGATATCTTCGACAGCATCTTTAGCGGCAACGGCGCTTGGGGCAGCGATTGGGGCTCGGGCTTTGCCGGGGCTGCGGGTAATGCCGGTGCCGGTGCGGGTCGCAGCCGTGCTCGCAAGGGCGGCGACCTGTCGCTGACTGTCGACGTGACGGCCGAGGACGCGTTTCGCGGCGTGACGCACAAGGTCACCTATCGCATTCCCTCGACGGGCGAGCAGCAAACCATTACGGTCTCGGTTCCCGCAGGTGCGGTCGACGGCGGCAAACTACGCTACAAGCGTCGCGGCGAGTATGGCGTTGCGGGTGGCGAGCGCGGCGACCTGGTCGTGACCACGCATGTGGAGGAGCACCCGCTGTTTAAGCGCAAGGGTGCCGATGTGACCATGGAGGTACCGATCTCGGTTTACGAGGCGGCGCTCGGCTGCACGGTGGATGTGCCCACACCCGGCGGCGCGACGGTTCGTCTGAAGGTGCCGGCGGGCACCCAGACGGGCAAGAAGTTCCGCTTTAAGGAGATGGGCGCGCCCGATGTTAAGCACCGTGGCCGCACGGGCGCGCTGCTCGTCGAGATCAAGGTGCAGGTTCTCACGAACCTGTCCGACGATGAACGCGATGCCATGACCAAGCTGCGCGAGGCCGACACGCGCGACTATCGCGAGAAGGTCAATCGTTACAAGGCGACGTACTAGGGCGGTCGCGGCGCACGCCCACGCCCGCGGGCTTATGATGGACGATAACGAGACGGAAAGGGGTCAGGTAGCATGGCCGAGGACAATAGGAACAAACCGCTGTACATGATCAGCGTGGCGGCCGAGCTGACCGGCATGCACCCGCAGACTCTGCGCGTCTACGAGTCCAAGGGCTTGGTGAACCCCCAGCGCTCGGGCGGCAACACGCGTCTGTATTCGCGTGCCGATATCGAGCGCCTGGAGCTCATCAACCAGCTGACTGACGAGGGCATCAACCTTGCCGGCGTGGTGCGCATCCTCGATATGAAGGAGCGTGCCGAGGAGCGCGAGCGCGAGAACGAGAAGCTCCGCGCCCGCGTGCGCCAGCTCGAGGACGAGCTGCACGAGTATAAGATGCAGAAGAAGATCACCGCCCTGGCCCCGCGCGACGGCTCGGTCAACCCCGAGCAAGTCATGCGCAAACTGCTGGGCACGGGCGGCGACCTGTAGGCACTCATTGGGGACAGACTTAAATGAGTACCTGCAGAATGAGAGTGGATAATCTCCCGTTTTTTGCCTGTTTGCAGGCTCAAAGTGGGAGATTATCCACTCTCGTCATTTGAGCGTCTAAGTCTGCCTCCCCAGGACCTAACTCGTCCTCTGCTTTACTGAGATAAAGTGAACGCAGAGATTCGTAACCCACTCGCAACCGTTCTATGGCACGATATTGAACGAATGTATGCTATGCGCCCAAATCTTTTGGGCAGAGTGGGAGACAGTATGGTCAAGCTGTACGAGGACGGCATCTACCTGCGCGGCGGCAGCGAGGTTGTGCCTGCGGCCGAGGCTGCCGAGCGCGGTATTACGCAGACACCCGAGGATGCCAAGCGCGGCACCATCGCGTATTCGATCCTCCAGGCACACAATACGTCGGGCGACCCCGAGGCACTCAAGATTCGCTTCGATGCCATGGCGAGCCACGACATCACCTTTATCGGCATCATCCAGACGGCGCGCGCTTCGGGCATGGAGCAGTTCCCGCTGCCTTACGTGCTCACCAACTGCCATAACTCGCTGTGCGCCGTGGGCGGCACCATCAATGAGGACGACCACGTCTTTGGCCTTTCCGCAGCCAAGAAGTACGGCGGCATCTTCGTTCCGCCGCACATCGCCGTCATCCACTCCTTTATGCGCGAGAACTTCGCCGGTTGCGGCAAGATGATCCTGGGTTCCGACTCGCACACCCGCTATGGTGCCCTGGGTACCATAGCCGTGGGCGAGGGTGGCGGCGAGTTGGCAAAGCAGCTGCTGCGCGACACCTACGATGTCGCCTATCCCGGCGTCGTGGCCATCTACCTCACGGGCGCCCCGCGCCCCGGCGTCGGCCCGCACGACGTGGCGCTCGCCATCATTCGCGCCGTCTTTGCCAAGGGCTACGTCAAGAACAATGTCATGGAGTTTGTGGGCCCGGGCATCGCGAGCATGACGACCGACTACCGCAACGGCGTTGACGTCATGACCACCGAGACCACCTGCCTGTCGAGCATCTGGGCCACCGACGAGGACACGCACGCGTTTTTGACCATGCACGGCCGCGGCGACGACTATCGCGAGCTCAAGCCCGCCGATGTCGCCTACTACGACGGTTGCGTCGAGGTCGACCTGTCGAGCATCAAGCCCATGATCGCACTGCCGTTCCATCCTTCCAACGGCTTTGAGATCGACGAGCTCAACGAGAACCTCGAGGACATCCTGCACGAGGTGGAGCTCGAGGCCGCCAAGATCGGCGAGGGCAAGACGCACTTTAGCCTGCTCGACAAGATCGTCGACGGCAAGCTGCACGTGCAGCAGGGCGTTATCGCCGGCTGCTCGGGCGGCAACTATGACTCCGTGGTCCAGGCTGCCCGCGTGCTCAAGGGCGCCAATACCGGCTGCGGCGAGTTCTCGCTGTCGGTCTATCCCACGAGCCAGCCCGTGGCGCTCGAACTTACACGCCGCGGCTACATCTACGACCTCATGGAGGCCGGCGCAATCGTGCGCACGGCATTCTGCGGCCCGTGCTTCGGCGCCGGCGACACGCCCGCCAACAACGGCCTTTCGATCCGTCACACCACGCGCAACTTCCCCAACCGCGAGGGTTCCAAGCCGGGTAATGGCCAGCTGAGCGCCGTGGCCCTGATGGACGCCCGCTCCATTGCGGCAACGGCTGCCAACGGCGGCGTCCTGACGCCGGCGACCGACCTGCCCGAGGACACTTGGGACGAGGCCTGCGAGTACACCTTTGACGACGCGCCGTACAAGAAGCGCGTGTACTGGGGCTTTGGCAAGGCGGAGCCTGCCGACGAGCTGGTCGAAGGCCCCAACATCAAGCCGTGGCCCGCGATGGAGCCGCTCGGCGACGACATCCTGCTCAAGGTTTGCTCCAAGATCATGGACCCGGTCACCACGACCGACGAGCTCATTCCCTCGGGCGAGACGAGCTCCTTCCGCTCCAACCCGCTGGGCCTGGCTGAGTTTACGCTGAGCCGCCGCGACCCGGCCTACGTGGGTCGCTCCAAGGAGGTCGACGCTGTGGAGAAGCGTCGCGTTGCCGGCGAGTCCGCGGGCGACCTGGCGGCGTTCGATGCCGAGCTTGCCGGTGTGTTTGAGGCGCTGGCCGGCGCGGGTGTCGCGGCCGATGCCAAGGCGACCGAGTTCGGTTCCATGATTTACGCCAAGAAGCCTGGCGACGGCAGCGCCCGCGAGCAGGCCGCGAGCTGCCAGCGCGTAATTGGCGGCCTGGCCAACATCGTCCACGAGTACGCCACCAAGCGCTATCGCTCCAACGTGATGAACTGGGGCATGGTGCCCTTCCAGATGGAGGCCGAGCCCAACTTTGAGGTGGGCGATTACGTCTTTGTGCCGGGTATCCGTGCCGCGCTCGATGGCGACCTGAAGGACATCGCCGCCTACGTGGTGCGCGCCGATGGTGCGGTCGAGCAGATTGAGCTCTACATTGCCGATATGACGGCCGAGGAGCGCGCCATCGTCAAGGCCGGCTGCCTGATCAACTACAACAAGTTCAAGGCCGCTGCCGAGTAACGCACTTAATTGTCCGCCCGGGGCCACCCTTTCCCGCCCGCTCACGCGCTTCGCGAGGGTCGCGTTCGGCAAAGGGTGGCCCCGGGCTACGTTTCTGCGTTCTCGTTGGGTCTTGAGGGACGCTAATAAATAGACTTGCTTGATGCCGCCTCTTTTATTGGGGCGGCTTCTTTTTGTCGAAACCCACCACATTGGGGTCAGGCACCTTTGTGGTGGTGGGGGTGAGCTCAATGTCGGTGTGCACGTTGAGCGACATTCCAATAAGCGCCTCTACAGGATTTCATCCGGGTTGGCGGGTTTGGTTGTTTTGGGGATGCCGAGTTTGGAGGACGCGAAATCGTCAACATTGTCCTTAATTCCGTCTTTGGTGTAGACAGTGACCATATAGGTGCTGTGTCCGAATTCGCCCTTGTCGCGTGTTGCCCAGGCATCCCAGTAGGCGGCCCCGTTTCGCCCTTTGATTTTTCCGACACGGCGGAGTTCTGTTCGCTTTAATTTCTGGTTGCTATAGATGGTTCGACCGGCCTCCTCGGTGAGCCCGCACTGTCCAAGCATCTTGTCGAGGACTTGGTTCATGTGGCGCTCATCGGTGTTTGGTGCGTAGTCGTAGGCGAGGGTGATGGAGTCGAGTGGCTGGTCGTCGATTAGATAGTTTAGCGCCTGAGGTCCAAGGCAGAAATAGGGGGAGCATCCGTCGATCTGACCGAGCAGTGGCAACTTTGACTGCCAAATTCCGGTGGGAATTCCATCTTCGTAAAACACGCCGCGACAGATAAAGGAGAGCGAGGTGGCACGTGAGCCGGCGTCGACCATTCCGCATAAATCGAAGGGCGAGGTGATACCAAGGGAAAAGGGCGTGATGACGATAAGGAAGAGCATCACGATGGGTATGGCGAGAATGGCGATGACGTTGCGACCGGTGGAATGAGGCGGCTTCATATGCGCTCCTCGAGACAAAGATCTGTTGAGGATAGGCAGAAATAGATATGTTCAGAGAACAATTCAAGTTTAATCTCATGGCGCGAGATGGTCGACCGTTAGCGTCTAAAACCACCACAAAGGTGCCTGTCCCCTTTGTGGTGGTGAGGAGCGCGCGGCTTCTTTTGGTAATAGTGCTGGCTGGCGATATCATTAGTGCAGGTAGCGAAGGTTTGCGTTGCGAGGTGCTTTGCTGTGAGAAGTCCTGCCCGTATTGGATTGATTGTTTTGGCGCTTGCGATTGCCGTGGTTGGCGTGGGCACTGTCGGCATGGCGTTTCTACCTGCTGCGGTGACGGAGCCGGTGGTCAAGCCTGTGACTCAATCTGTCGAACTTCTGACCGGCGACGACAAGCCCGAGACCATTACCGTTGATTTTGATGAGCAACCGGCTGCGCTGGGCATTAGTAATTATCCACATATTCAGCTTGGGGCTATGCGCTATACCACGGATTCTAGTCTGATCGACAGGGCGTCCGAGCTGCTCAAGGGCAAAACCTTTAAGCGCTGGTATGGATATGCGTCCTATCGGGCGAAAGCGAACGACATGGTTGGCGGATGCCACTCTTCCATCGAGCTGGACACTGCAAACGGCGCAAAGTTATGTGATGTCTCGTACGATCCGGGCTACGAGGGCAATGAGGGGCCGGGCATCTACATCATGGACGGCGATGTCGCCTATGTCATGGAGGGCGACCAGACCGAGCTCAACGATTTTATGGGTCAGTGTATCCAAGATGCCTATAAACAGACCTGCTTGCCTGACCCGCAGACTGCACGCGATAGTGGGTCTGCCCGTACATGGCTGTTCGAGGATGAGATGCCCTGGACCGTCGAATCGGGAAGTACGGGTTCGGCGAAGGAGTAGAGACCGCGACCACCACAAAGGTGCCTGTCCTCTTTGTGGTGGTTTTCGGTCTGTCTCGATCTGTAGCATCTAGGATCAAAAATGGCTGCTAGATGTTACAGATCGAGACGGTAGCGCGCCTGGGCAGCGGCGGGCTGACATCTCAGTACCCTATCCGTAATTCACTCAGAAAATCTTATATATAGAGACTTAGATTTGTGTATAAGATCGCGTAAAGCTGGCAACAATACTTCTCGAACAACGTGAAGCCGCCCCGTAGGGCGGCCGCCCCAAGAGAGGTGATTCCATGAGAATCGATAAGCTAGCAATGACGTCGCGCGAGGCGCTGCAGACCGCCATGAGCACGGCTGCCGACGCGCAGGCCGGCGCGGTGGAGCCGATTCACCTGCTGTCCGCCCTGCTTGGTGCCGGCGAGCGCAATATCTCCGTGATCATCGAGCGCATCGGTGCCGACCCGGCTCAGCTCGCACGCTCCACACAAGATGCCATCGACCATGCGCCCAAGGTGTCGGGCGAGGGTCAGCAGATGGGCCTGTCCAACGAGCTCGTTCGCGTGATCGAGAAGGCCGAGAAAAAGGCCACCAAGATGGGCGACAGCTTTGTGGTGACCGAGCATCTGCTGATGGCACTTGCCGAGGACAAGGGTGAGGCGGGTCGCGTGCTGCGTGACGCCGGCGTGACCAAGGAGCGCATCGAGCAAGTCTACGAGGAACTGCGCGGCGATGACCGCGTGACGTCTGCCGAGGACAAGACGCAGTTTGAGGCGTTGGAGCAGTACGGTCGCAACATCTGCGATCTGGCTCGCGCCGGCAAGCTCGACCCGGTCATCGGCCGTACCGACGAGATCCGTCGTACTATTCAGGTTCTGTCCCGCCGCACCAAGAACAACCCCGTGCTTATCGGCGAGCCGGGCGTCGGCAAGACGGCCATCGTCGAGGGCATTGCTCAGCGAATCGTGGCCGGCGACGTACCGAGCACCCTGCGCGACCGCGACCTCATCGAGCTCGACATGAGCGCGCTGGTCGCCGGCGCCAAGTACCGCGGCGAGTTCGAGGACCGCTTGAAGGCCGTGCTCAAGGAAGTGCAAAAATCCGAAGGCAAGGTCATCCTGTTCATCGATGAGCTCCATACCATCGTGGGCGCGGGTGCCACCGAGGGCTCCATGGACGCCGGCAACATCCTCAAACCGGCGCTCGCTCGTGGCGACCTGCACGCGATCGGCGCGACCACGCTCGACGAGTACCGCAAGTACATCGAGAAGGACGCGGCGCTCGCCCGTCGTTTCCAGACCGTGATGGTCAGCGAGCCTACCGTCGAGGACACCATTTCAATCCTGCGTGGCCTGAAGGAGAAGTACGAGATCTTCCACGGCGTACACATCACCGATAGCGCGCTCGTGGCTGCCGCCGACCTCTCCGACCGCTACATCGCCGACCGCTTCCTGCCCGACAAGGCTATCGACCTGGTCGATGAGGCCGCGAGCCGCCTGCGCATGGAACTCGACAGCATGCCGGTCGAGATCGACGCCACCACGCGTCAGCTCACCCAGCTGCAGATCGAGGAACAGGCGCTCATGAAAGAGACCGACGACGCCTCTAAGGAGCGTTTGGAGGCTCTGCGCCAAGAGATTGCCGAAGTCCAGGAAAAGCTCAACGTGCAAAAGGCCGGCTGGCTCAACCAAAAGAACGCCATCGACCACGTGCAGGAGCTTAAGGGCCAGCTTGACGCGGCCAAGAGCGAAGAGGAGCGCGCGACGCGCAACGGCGATCTGGGCCGTGCGTCCGAGCTTCGCTATTCTGTGATCCCGGGTCTGCAGCAGCAGATTCAGGATTCCGAGGCTGCGCTCGAGGCGCAAAAGCAGCAGGACGGCGAGGGCCTCAACGAACAGGTGACCTCCGATGAGATCGCTGAGGTCGTGAGCGCCTGGACCGGTGTGCCCGTGTCCAAGATGATGCAGGGCGAGCTCGACAAGTTGAAGGGCTTGGAGGGCGAGCTGCATAAGCGCGTTATCGGTCAGGACGAGGCCGTCTCCGCTGTAGCCGCGGCCGTGCGTCGCAGCCGTGCGGGTCTCTCCGACCCAGACAAGCCCATCGGCAGCTTCTTCTTCCTGGGCCCCACCGGCGTAGGCAAGACCGAGCTCGCCAAGGCGCTGGCCGAGTGCCTGTTCGATGACGAGCGCGCGCTCGTGCGTATCGACATGTCCGAGTATATGGAGAAGTTCAGCGTCCAGCGTCTGATCGGTGCGCCCCCGGGATACGTGGGCTATGACGAGGGCGGCCAGCTCACCGAGGCCGTGCGCCGTCGTCCCTATTCCGTGATCTTGCTCGACGAGATGGAGAAGGCTCATCCGGATGTCTTTAACGTGCTGCTGCAGGTGCTCGACGACGGCCGTTTGACCGACGGTCAGGGTCGCCAAGTGTCCTTCAAGAACACGATTATCATCATGACGTCCAACGTGGGCTCCAAGGCTATCGCCGATCTGTCCGGCAAGGACGAGGAGGAGATGCGCCATCAGGTTGACGGGGCCATGGCTCAAACCTTCCGCCCCGAGTTCCTCAACCGTATCGACGATATCGTGGTGTTCCATCCGCTCGGCATGGCGCAGATCGAGAAGATCGTCGACATCCAGCTCGCCGACGTCCGCGCGCGTCTGGCCAAGGAGCGCATGACGCTTGCCATCACCCCGGCGGCCAAGCAGATGCTCGCCGTGGGCGGCCTGGACCCGGTCTTTGGCGCCCGTCCGCTCAAGCGTCTGGTTCAGCGCGAGGTCGTGGATGCCATCGCCGCCGCTATCATCGACGGCACGGTGCGCGAGGGCGATCAGGTGACAGTCGATGTCGACAAGGACGGCGGCTTTACCGTCGTGTGCGATAACACGCCGGCGGCCACCTACGAGGTCCCCGACGCCGAGTAGATTTTTGGGATATGCCTTAAAATCTACCAGCCGTCTCTAAACGCCAAGGGCGGCGGATCCATTGGGTCCGCCGCCCTTTTTCGTGCGACAATCGATGATGCCGAACGGATGCGATGTAAGGAGCTATGCAGATGAAAGACGAGATCAAGACAAGCGCGCCGGCGCCCAGGCCCACGTCCAAGCCGGCGCCCAAGCCGCGCGACCCCTACATCCGTGCCGAGAACGAGGACGATGACGGCTACGATCCCTACAGCGATCGCCGCCCCGAGCGCGAGCCCCTCTTCGAAGCTGACCCCTGGCGTTAAGTAGCTCATTTGGGACGGGGCTTTTTTAGCTACTTTGTTTTCGGCTAGAGGCGTTCATGCCTGCCCCCCTCGGCCGCTCGATATCCTCCGGGAGGGGCCACTAATAGAAAACTTGCTTATCCATTAATCAAGATACGCACAATCTTGCTCTCCTGCCAATCAAGAATCGTTATAATCTTGATTAGCAGGAGAGCAAGATTGGAGAATTATGGCATTCAACGACTTGGTGGCTCAAAAAATAAAGGACTTTGAGCAACAGGGGATTCCGCAGGTCTTTGAGCGCGACCTTGATCTGGGCAACCCGCAGGAGCCAAAGCGCGACAACATCGTATATGTGATTGTGGGCGCCCGTCGTTGTGGAAAGACGTATCGCCTGTATCAGGAGATGCGGCGGCTTCAGAGCCGGGGCGTCGAGCTTGACCGGATGCTTTACTTCAATTTTGAGGATGAGCGCTTGCGCCCGTATGAGCCATCGCTGCTGGCGGACGTGCTCGACACGTTCTATGCGCTGTATCCTGCTGCTCGAACCGAGGGCGCTTACATTTTCTTTGACGAGATCCAAGAAATTCCCGAATGGGGTGCGTTTCTGCGGCGTGTAGTCGATACGGAGAAAGCGACCGTCTATGTGACGGGATCTTCTTCTAAGATGCTGTCCTCGGAACTTAAGAGCGAGTTCAGGGGTCGTTCTCTTGTGCGAGAGCTTTTTCCGTTGAGTTTTTCGGAATACGTTCGATATAAGACGGGGAGCGTTCCCGAGCCAGATGCGACCTTTTCCCCGAGCGATGCAGCGCTGCTTCGACATCATCTGATCGGGTATCTTGAACAAGGGGGATTCATCGCGACACTTGAGCAGACGCCTGCAGACGCGATTCAGCTGCTACAGGAATATGCTTCGCGAACGGTCGCCATGGACGTCGTTGAACGTTACGACGTCAAGAACCCTCGCCTGGCATCGCTGTTCTTGACGCGGTGTATGGCATCTTCGGGACGAGAGCTGTCAGTGAACAAAGTGTACAACGAGTTCAAGAGCAGACAGATACCCGTCAGTCGTAATTCGCTCAGCGATTTACTTGAGTATTATGAGGACGCCTACCTGTTATTTTCTGTGCCGGAGTTCACGCGTTCACTGGCAAATAACATGCGGTCTGCGTCTAAGGTCTACGCTGTCGACCCTGCGATGTTTGGAGCATTCTCTCCCGCATCGGCATTGGACCAGGGCCAGAGGCTCGAGACTGCGGTGTTCAATGCGCTCAGAAGAAGGACTCCTGCGGTGCGGGTCGGTTCGGTCTGCCGCCTACTGGTCAAGGAGAAGAATAAAAGCCATGAGGTTGACTTTGTGGCTGGGGATGCACTTCTCATGCAGGCTTATAGCCTGACTCAGGTGAGTGTGGATATGGCAAGCGAGAAAACGCGCGAACGCGAAATTGCAGCCCTCGATGCCTCGATGGCCCAGTTTGATCTTGGCGAGTCGGTAATCGTTACTATGGATGAACAGGCCGATATTCCATGTGAACACGGTGTGGTACACGCTGTGCCCGCATGGAAGTGGCTCCTTGCCTGATCATCTACGGATCTGTGGGGCCAGGACCTCCTGGCCCCTTCATCACGGTTGGGGAGTACCATGATGCGCCCGGCTAGTCCTGGGCCTTGATGCTCGGCAGCAGAATCTGGGCGATGTAGTCGCATTCGAGCTTGGTGGCAGCGTCGGCCTTGCCGTCTTTGCCGACCAGCACGCTCTTGATCTGGCTGTAGGTGTAGCGGTTGCCGGTCGTAAGCTCGACAAGCTCAATGGCCGTGTCCATGGGGTAGGTTGACACGGGATTCTGGGTGCGCCCGTTGATAGTCTGGGGCACCACGTACGGATAGACGGGGCCGCTGGCATAGACGGTATAACCGTTGCCCAGGCTGACCGTGCCCAAAACCGTATCGCCCTCATCGGGCGTAAAGGTCTCGCCATCGCGCACGGCGACGAGCGTCACGAGCGGCGTATTGGCGTCGTCGCCCAGATAGATGCATAGCGTGCTGCCGTTTTGCCAAGTTGCGACCTTGCCGTACCACTCGACGGGAATATCGAGCTGGTAGAGGTCGGTTGCCTTGTGGCGAGCGTCAGCATCACGGGATGCCTGTGCCTTTTGCGCGCTCACGGCATTGACGGCGGCGTCGCGCCGCGCGGTTGCTGCCTGCTGGAGCACTTTGGCAGCCGCGGCGGAGCTCGCACCGCCCTCCTCGGCATACTTGGCGGCGGCATCGATTTGATCGTCAGTCACCGTGTCGGCCGAAGGCACCTTGAGCTTAAAGGTGGCCTGGGCACTTAAATCCTGTCCATCGCTCTTAACGGTGACCTGCGTCTTGGTGGTCGGGACGGTATAGATGGTGCCGTCGGCCGCGATGGGGGAGGCAGCGATGGAGAGCGTGTAATCGCCGGGCAGCAGTTTGATGCCGCGGCCGTGCTCGTCAACATAGAGCGTTTCGCTCACGGAGGAGCCATCAGCGTCTTGACCGCTCACCTGTACGGGAATCTTGGAGCCGGTGGAACAGTCGAGGCCCGCGGCATGCACGCCAATCTGCACTGACATCATCGTGTGGGCATTGGCGGCGACAGCGGCAGCCTGCTCTTGCTGATATCCGTTCCAGGCAGCATAGCCTGCACCGCCGGCGACGAGCGCGACGGCCACGACACCGGCGACCATCAGATTGCGGCGCTTGGGCGACATCTTGCGATGGCGAACCTCGGCTTCGTGTGCCGAGGGAACGGACGGCAGGGGAATATCGCCCATGGCGATGGTCTCGTCCACGGCTGGTGCGGAACCCAGGCCAGGAAGCTCGCGGGTCAGCGAATCCTCGGCCGGCAAGCTGTCGAGCAAGACGGTTTCCTCGCCCGTGTCGGATCCGGGCTGGTCGTCGGCCTCGCTTTCGGTGTCTTCGTGATCTGCCTCATCTTCGGCAGGCTCAACATCGTCTGCATCCTGATCATCGGACTGCGCCTCGGCTTCCGGCTCATCCTGCACATCAACGCCCGAATCGTCAAACGCAATCTCATCGAGTGAAATTCGGTCTAAGCTCTCCAAGGCCTCAGCGCAAGCTTCTGCATCTTGGGCCGCATCCTCTTGACCCATCGTCTCATCTTTCATATATCCCCCAAGCTCAATATCGGGACAACACTGTACCCAAAAACGGGAGCCCATAGAGCCGCCGTATGATTTGAAATCCGATTTTATATATGCGCATGTTTTTGAATAGATGAATAAGACGCAACGACAAAAGCCCCCGGAAAGCGAGTGAAACGCTTTCCGGGGGCTCTGCGAGACATTGGATTGAAAATCCTGGCGGGCGGGCCTATGCTCAAGTGCCAACAGCGACCAGCGCGTTACTCGGCGTGTGCGTAATCCACCTTGGCGCGGCGAGCGGTAGCCTTCTCCCAATCGCTGGTGCCCTCAAAGACATCCTGCTTGTAGGGATTGCGGCCGAGCTTCTTGGCGCGGTAGGCGATGTAGATGATCGCGGCGATGTTGGCGACCAGTGCGGCGATCGAGACCGCAGTAGCGGCGCTGGGGTCGAGCGTGGAGTGGGTCACAAAGATGGACTCCTCCTGGAAGTACGGGAACACCTGGGCAAACATGCACCAAATAGCCAGCGTAAAGGCGCGGTTCTGGATCCAGCCGCCCTTGTTCCAGATAAAGGCGGCGACGGTGGGCGCCAGCAGCAGTGCAAAGCCGCAGAACCAGGAGTGGGTGGGCAGGCAGTTGTAGGTGTAGCAGAAGTTCCAGATGTCGTAGGCGATGATGTAGACCCAGGTCATGTCGGGCCACAGCATGTCGGTCTTGTCCTCAGAGGCGTAGACACTCCACCAACCGGTCATGCAGAAGATGTTGATGATACCGGCGATGCCGTTGAACACGTTGTTCCAGCCGGCGAGCTGCGTGGCGCCCTCGGAGGTGACCCAGGTGGACTTGCCCAGGACAAAGAAGTGATAGGCGCTCTCAAAGTCGGACACGACGGCGATCATGATGTTGATGGCGACGATCACAAACGGCCACGCGCGGAACCAATGCGCCTTGCCGATCTTGCCCCACTGGTACTTA
This sequence comes from Collinsella sp. TM06-3, assembly GCF_003436395.1. Taxonomy (NCBI): domain Bacteria; kingdom Bacillati; phylum Actinomycetota; class Coriobacteriia; order Coriobacteriales; family Coriobacteriaceae; genus Collinsella; species Collinsella sp. TM06-3. The sequence goes on from NZ_QSPG01000016.1 coordinate 41,582, forward strand.
ATGGCAATGAAGCCCCAGCAACCGGCCAGCGCCGCGTATACCTTGGCGTAGTGGAACCAGCTGTTCTGGTACACATGGGTGGGGTTGGTGAGCGCCCACTCGGCACCCTGTGAGACGCCGATGGCGATAGCGACGCAGTAGATGGTCATGGCCAGCGGAGCCACGCCAAAGATGATGGCCGCGCCCAGCTTGGTGCGGCGGCCGACCTCGTTGAGCACGATCAGGCCAATAAAGACCATGGCCCAGCCGGCCCAGTGGATAAGGGTATTGCTACCCCAAACATCGAACAGCATGCTGCTCTCCTTTCACAAGCCCGCGGCCCCTCTTCTGATCGCGGGCAGTTTGGCCAAATGTCGTCAGTTCTGGGGCTTGCGCTCCTGATACTTGGCGGTATAGCCCTCGATATGGAGCGTCGAGGCGATGATTTCCTTGACTGTCTCGTCGGGCACATCGGGGTGCGTGCGGATATACATCAGCAGCCCCATGATGAGGGTGTAGAACGTCTCGTAGACATGGTCGATGCGTAGCTCGTGATGGGCGACAAAATCCACCACGGTGGTATCGCAGATATACTGCGCCACGCGCTGGACCACGTTGTGCAAAAAGCCGCCGTAGAGCGCGCCGCTGCTCGAGGTGAGCGTGCTCGGCAACTCGTGGCCGCTCACGACCAGGCGCTTAAAGAGCGGAGCAACGGTGTCGAGTGCGCCTTCGATGTCGCCAACCGTGCGGCTGGCGTTCCACTGCTCGAGCTCGGCGATAAAGCCGTCGATTGCCTCGTCCATAACGGCGGTGACGGCGGCATCCATATCGGCAAAGTAGTGGTAGAACAGCGAACGCGTGCAGCCAGCCCGCTTGGTCACGGCCGATACCGAAAGATGGGACACACCAAGCTCGGCGCTCACGGCGCGCACAGCGGCGAGGATCTCGCGACGGCGCTCGTCGCCCGTCAGGCGTTTTGCCGCGCTATCGGATGCGGGGACGGCATCGACCACAGAGATATCTGCTGCGTTGTTGCCCATGTTTTGCCGCCTTTCATCCTCTTTTGCCTGACCGTTAGCCTAACAGTCTTGAATATTGTTGACGGTTCGTCAATACTATTTTTGACACAATGTCAACAATGGCGGGTGAAAGGCATGGGGGCATGCCCGGCCTGCAAAAAAAGAGGGGCGCTGCGGTCTCGCCGGGCTGTGGCAAGAGAAGGGACGACTATGATTCTCAACGGACCGGGGATTAGCTATACCGAGCCCGATATCGGCGCGGAGTTCGTGCCGCCGATACCGGAGCATCCGCGCGAGGCCATCGTCAAACTGTGTGAGCACTGCACCAACCGCCTGCTGCACCGCGACGAGCTGCTGGGCTACGAGTACTGGTCGTTTGCCGAGGCCGCAACCGACGAGCAGGCCGAAGTGCTCTGCAAGATGAAGATGCGCCGTCCCTATACGCTGCCCGAGATGGTCAAGCTCACCGGCATGCCCGAAGCCGATATCGAGAAGATGCTCGACGACATGAGCTACACGGGTCTGCTCGAGTACAACTGGGAAAACCCCGAGCGCGCCAAGCAGTGGGTGCTGCCCATGCTGGTGCCGGGTTCTGCCGAGTTCCTCAACATGCGCGTGAGCCAGCTCGAGGAACACCCGGTCTATGCCAAGTTCTTTGAGCAGGCGTCCAAGGGACCGCTGTCCAAGGCCACGCCGATGGTGCCGCCCGGCGGTGCCGGCATCGGCATGCATGTCATTCCGGTCGAGAAGGCCATCGATGCCGCGAGCACCTCGGTGCCGATCGAGCATATCGAGCATTGGCTCGACAAATACGATGGCAAATATGCCGCTAGCACCTGCAGCTGCCGCGCGAGCCGTCGCGTGATGGGAGAGGGCTGCGCCGACGACCCGGCCGATTGGTGCATCGCCGTGGGCGATATGGCCGACTACGTGGTCGAGACCGACCGCGGCCATTATGTGACGCGCGAGGAGGTCTACGACATCCTGCGCCAGGCCGAGGACAACGGCTTTGTGCACCAGATCACCAACATCGACGGTGAGAACAAAATCTTCGCCATCTGCAACTGCAACGTCAACGTGTGCTACGCCCTGCGCACTTCGCAGCTGTTCAACACGCCCAACCTGTCGCGCTCAGCCTATGTCGCCAAGGTCGAGAAAGACAAGTGCGTGGCCTGCGGTCGCTGCGTTGAGGTGTGTCCGGCCGGCGCCGCCAAACTGGGCCAGAAGCTCTGCAGCAAAAAGGCCGGCGGCCGCGTGCTCGAGTATCCGCGCCAGGAGCTGCCCGATGCCACCAAGTGGGATCACACCAAGTGGTCGCCCAACTACCGCAACGACAACCGCATCGAGACGCACGAGTCTGGCACCGCGCCCTGCAAGACGGCTTGCCCCGCTCACGTTGCCGTTCAGGGCTACTTAAAGCTTGCGGCGCAGGGCCGCTGCGACGAGGCTCTGGCGCTCATCAAGCGCGAGAACCCGCTGCCCGCTATCTGCGGCCGTGTGTGCAACCGCCGCTGCGAGGATGCCTGCACCCGCGGCCGTGTGGACGCCGCCGTGGCTATCGACGAGGTCAAGAAGTTTATCGCCCAGCGCGATCTGGATGCCGCGACTCGCTATGTCCCACCTGTGGTGACCCCGACGCGTGCCGGCGGCTTCGACCAGAAGATCGCCATCATCGGCGCCGGTCCGGCCGGTCTGTCCTGCGCCTTCTATCTGGCCGAGAAGGGCTACAAGCCCGTCGTGTTCGAGAAAAACGAGCGCCCGGGCGGCATGCTCACCTACGGCATTCCCAGCTTTAAGCTGCAGAAGGATGTTATCGAGGCCGAGGTCGAGGTCATTCGCCTGATGGGTGCCGAGTTCCGCTATGGCGTGGAAGTCGGTCGCGACGTGACGCTCGACGAGCTGCGCGCGCAGGGCTTTAAGGCCTTCTACGTGGCCATTGGCTGCCAGGGCGGCCGCCTTGCCGGCATTCCGGGCGAGGATGCCGAGGATGTGACCGTGGCCGTCGACTTCCTTCGCGAGGTTAACAGCGGCAAGATCGACGCGCTGCCCGGGCGCACCATCGTGGTGGGCGGCGGCAACGTGGCCATCGACGTCGCGCGCAACGCCTGCCGTCTGGGTTCCGAGCACGTTGAGATGTTCTGCCTGGAGAGCGAGGCCCAGATGCCTGCCAGCGAGGAGGAGCGTCGCGAGGCCATTGAGGACGGCGCGCACATTAGCTGCGGCTGGGGCCCCAAGGAGATTCACCTGGACGAGGCCGGTCGTGTGTGCGGTATCACCTTCAAGCGCTGCACGCGTGTCTTTGACGACGAGGGCCGTTTTGCGCCCGAGTATGACGAGAACGACTTGCGCCGTGTCGATGCCGACCGTGTCGTCATGTCCATTGGCCAGTCCATTGTGTGGGGCGACCTGCTGGCTGGCTCCAAGGTGGAGCTCGGCCGCGGCCAGGGTGCCCTTGCCGATCCGCAGACGTACCAGACCGCCGAGCCCGACATCTTTGTGGGCGGCGACGTCTACACTGGCCCCAGCTTTGCCATCGATGCCATTGCCGCCGGTCACGAGGCCGCGGTGTCCATCCATCGCTTTGTGCAGCCGGGCTCCACGCTCACCATCGGCCGCAACCAGCGCCGCTACACCGCGCTTGACCGCGACGATGCCGTGATCGAAAGCTACGACAACGCGAGCCGCGAGGTTGCGCATGTGGACCGCGAACGCGAGAAGGCCGCGCCGTTTAGCGAGTACGTCGAGACCTTTACCGAGGAACAGGTGCGCGCCGAGACCGCTCGCTGCCTGGGCTGCGGCGCCTCGATCGTCGACCCCAACAAGTGTATTGGCTGCGGTCTGTGCACCACCAAGTGCGCGTTCGACGCCATCCATCTGGATCGCGACCGCCCCGAGTGCTCAACGATGGTCAAATACGAGCAAAAGCTCCCAAGCCTGGGCAAGTACGCGCTCAAGCGCGCCATTAAGATCAAATTCGGGAAGAAGTAATGAGGTTCCGCCGTTCTAACGAACGGCGGAACTGCCGACGCTGCGCGGCACCCAGGTACCCCATCTTGCCCCTCAACTGCGGCGCCGCGGGCAAAAGCCCAGCGGACGCCTTGTTTCGGGGCAACCTGGGGTACCTGGGCGCCGCTCGCTGACGTTGAATTGACATCGCATCGACCTCTGTCGAAAGGTTTTATCTTGCATGAATTGGGAATCGTTTACCACATCATTCGCGATGTTGAGAATGTGGCGCGCGCCAATGGCGTGCGCCGCGTTTCGAGCGTGACGTTGCTGCTGGGCGAGGTCTCGGGCGTCGTTCCCGACTTGTTGCTCGACGCTTGGCGCTGGGCGGCGGATAAAAAGCCTATCACGCAGGGCGCGGAGCTTATCGTGGAGCCCGTCGAGGCCGTGACGCATTGCGAGGCGTGCGGCTGCGACTACGCGACGGTCGAGCACGGCAAGACCTGCCCCCATTGCGGCAGCGGCGAGACATACCTGTTGCAGGGCCAGGAGGTCATGATCAAGCAGATCGAGACCCCCGACGAGGACCCGGCAGACACTGCTCCTGGCGACCTCTCCGACGCCCCCGATGCCGTCGACGCCGCCAACCCCCTCCATATCGCCTAACTTAGACATTGGGGACGTTCTTAAACGACTAGTCGTAAAAGAACGTCCCCAATGACTAGTCATTTAGAAACGTCCATTACAGTCGAAATTGTCAGCCCGGGACCGTCTC
>NZ_QSPG01000017.1:0-45550 GCF_003436395.1 Collinsella sp. TM06-3
ATTTGCTCAATGTGTTCGGCTGAGATCGGAAATCAACCACGCTTGGCCGCGCTTGGCCGTGCTTGGCGCTGCAGTGGGGCTTGAGGTGCCAAAAAACGGCATCCGACCAGCGTGGTTGATCAACTCAATTGTTCAAAAAAGGTATTCATAAGCGACTCGGCAATGAATTTAAAAATCTTTGGGTGGTGCTGTGGGCCACTGGTATGCATTTTGCGACCACAGCCTTGTGCCCGTTGACCTGCGGCTTGGCTCAGCTTGTCCCCACGGCACCGCATCTTGTCAACAGATCCGTCAAGCTTTTGGTCGGCATTTGGTTGGAATGCGCATGAAACGTCGTGTGAGTATGGGCATATGTGGAGGTCATGAGGTTGTAGCTGCATATTCTTGCGGCCTGGGAGGTTGAAAGATATTATTACCAAGTCTTTTCCTGCTTCAGGCGCACCTTCACGACCTGAAGCCACATTTGCCCAGAGGAGGTGACAATATGAAGGCTTATGAACTGCTGTTCTTTGTTGACCCGTCGCTCGACCCCGAGACTCGTCTCGCTGTTATGAAGCGTATCGATACCACGATCGCTGAGGGCGCTGGCAAGGTCGACTCCGTTGACGAGTGGGGCAAGCGCAAGCTCGCCTACGAGATCAACGACCTCACCGATGGTGACTACACCCTCATCAACTTCCACGCAGATCCTACCCAGATCGCCGAGCTTGATCGCGTCCTGCGCATCACTGACGCTGTGGTCCGCCACATGATCGTCCGTCGCGACGACCAGGAGTAAGACTGTCGTTTTGGACTGGGCTTGTGCCCCAAGAGGAAGTAGTGAGTTATGAGCATCAATCGAGTGAACATCACCGGTAACCTCACCCGCGATCCCGAGCTGCGCGCCACCGCCGGCGGAACCCAGGTTCTGTCCTTTGGCGTCGCCGTGAACGATCGTCGCCGCAACGCGCAGACTGGCGAGTGGGAGGACTATCCCAACTTTGTCGACTGCACTATGTTCGGCACCCGCGCCGAGGCCGTGAGCCGTTTCCTGGCAAAGGGAAACAAGGTCGCGATCGAGGGCAAGCTGCGCTACAGCTCTTGGGAGCGCGACGGCCAGCGCCGGAGCAAGCTTGAGGTCATCGTCGATGAGATCGAGTTTATGAGCTCCCGTGGTGGCCAGGGTGGCTACGATCAGGGCGGTTACGCCCCCGCAGCTCCCGCGCCCGCAGCACGTCCTGCCGCACCGGTGGCCACGCCGCCCGCGGTCGACGTCTACGATGAGGACATCCCGTTCTAAGGGTTGTTCACCTATTTTTGAGTGAGAGGCGGCTTCGGTTCGCCGAAGTTGCCAAACGAAAGGTATTTTGACATGGCTAATGATTTTTCTGCACGTCAGCCGCGTCGTAAGTACTGCCAGTTCTGCAAGGAGAACACTGAGTTCATCGACTATAAGGACACTCAGCTTCTCCGTAAGTACATGACCGACCGTGGCAAGATCAAGCCCCGTCGCGTCACTGGCGCTTGCACGCAGCATCAGCATGACATCGCCAACGCCATCAAGCGCGCCCGCGAGATGGCTCTCCTGCCGTACACCGTCCCCGTGGTTTCCTCTCGTGGCAACCGCGACCGCGGCTAAGAAGGGAGACGCATCATGAAGGTTATTCTTCTCGATGAGATCAAGGGCAAGGGCGGCGAGGGTGACGTCGTAGAGGTCGCTCAGGGTTACGCTGAGAACTTCCTGTTCCCCAAGAAGCTCGCTGTTGCCGCCACCAAGGGCAACCTCAAGCAGCTTGACGAGCGTCGCAACAACATCGCCAAGCGCGAGGCCGTCCGTCTGGCTACCGCCAACGAGACCAAGGCTGCCTTCGAGGGCAAGACGGTCACCGTTGACGTCAAGGTCGGCGACGAGGGCATCCTCTTTGGCTCCGTTACCGCCGCTATGATCGCTGACGCCATCAAGGCTCAGCTCGGTATGGACATCGACCGCAAGCGCGTCGAGCTCGGTAAGCCCATCAAGGTTGCCGGTGCCCACACCGTTGCCATCTCGCTGTACCGCGAGATCAAGGCCGAGGTTGTCGTTCTCGTCGGCGTTACCGCCGAGGAGCTCGCTGCCGAGGCTGAGGTCGAGGAGGCCGCTGAGGTCGCCGAGGCCGAGACCGCCGAGGTCGAGACTGAGGCTGCTGCCGAGTAGCATTTGCTGCAACGCAACAATCTTGTTCTAAGAAGGGCGCTCTGGGAAACCAGGGCGCCCTTTTGTTTTTTGCGCTGAGTGAGTTTCATGGTGAACGTTGCGTCGAAGTCCTATATACAGGACCGTTCATCCGTTTGGTTCGGTGATGATTGGCGGCGCGCGGCGCGTTTTGGGACCGTGGCTGATACTATGGATGCTCGCAAGCGATATGAATGAGGATGCTCATGGCATATGACGATAGGGAGACCGGGCTGACGGTTGAGGACCGCGGCTCCAAGTTGGGTCTTCCCCAAAACCAAGATGCAGAGGCCAATGTACTGGCCGCTATGCTGCTATCGCCCGAGGTGGTCGAAGAGGCCCAGGTCGAGCTGCAGCCCGATGACTTCTACCGGCCCATTCATAAGACCATCTATACCGCGATGGTCGATATGTACAACAGCCGCATTCCCATCGACTCCATCTCGCTGATCGATTACCTGCGAAGCATCAACAAGCTTGATGCCGTGGGCGGCGAGGCCTACATTTTGGAGTTGATGGGTCAGACCCTGTCGCTCGTCAACTGGCAGCACCATGCCGCTATCGTTCGCCGCGATTCGATGCTGCGTGAGCTGATCGGCGCCACCAACGAGATCAACGCGCTGGCCTATAACGCTCCCACCGATACCAAAGAGGTCGTGGAGCTGGCCGAGAGCAAGTTGCTCAAGGTCACGGCGCGCGAGGTCAAGTCGAGCTACAAGACGCTGACCGAGTTTATGGTCGAGGCCTATAACGAGGCCGATGAAGTGTGCCAGGCAGGCGGCCAGGCTGCGGGCGTGCCCACGGGCTTCCCGTCGCTCGACCGCATGCTCATGGGTTTTCGCGAGGGCCAGCTCATCATCATCGGCGCCCGCCCTGCTGTGGGTAAGACGTCGTTCGCCCTGAATCTGGCGCTCAACGCTGCCGCTGCCGGTTATACCGTCGGCTTCTTCTCGCTGGAGATGTCGGGCAAGGAAATTGCCCAGCGTCTGATTTGCGCCTACGCCATGATCTCGATCAGTGACTTCCGCATGGGCCGCATTAGCCCCGAGCAGTGGGCAAATATCAACGAGGCCACGCAGACCTTGTCCAAGCTCGATATTCTGATTGACGATACGCCCGGCACCACAGTGACCGAGATTCGCGCCAAGAGCCGCCGCATGCTCCACAACAAGGAGAAAGCTATCATCATCCTGGACTACCTGCAGCTGGTGAGTCCTCCGCCGGGACGCCGCTCCGAGAGCCGTACCGTCGAGGTCTCCGAGATGTCGCGTGGTCTGAAGATCATGGCCAAGGAGCTCAAGATCCCGCTCATCGCGCTGTCGCAGCTCTCGCGTCAGGTCGAATCCCGTACCGGCAAGCGCCCGCAGCTTTCCGACCTTCGTGAATCGGGCTCCATCGAGCAGGACGCCGATATCGTTATGTTCTTGGACCGCTCCGCCGACGAGGCCGAAGCCTCGCGCGACGATCGACCCGACGAGGGCGTTACGCGTATTGTCGTGGCCAAGAACCGTTCGGGCCCGATCGGCGACGTCGACCTGATGTTCCTGCCGGCATCCACGAAGTTCTATGAGCTTGATGGGGCACATGCCGAGGAGTAGGACAGGCACCCGTTGCACGGGTATACTGGGAATGTTTTGTGCTTCTGCGTGCCGGCGTGGCGCGTAGACAGTCCATGAATGTAAGGAGTAAACATGCCGTCAACCGTTTTGGTCGGTGCCCAGTGGGGCGATGAGGGCAAGGGAAAGATTTGCGACCTGGTCGCCGGCGACTTCGATGCCGTCGTGCGCTACTCGGGCGGCAACAACGCCGGTCACACCATCGTCGTCAACGGCAAGAAGTACGGCCTGCACCAGGTGCCCTCCGGCATCATGTATTCCGACCACGTGTCGGTGATCGGTAACGGCTGCGTCGTCAACCCCAAGGTTGTCCTTGAGGAGATCGACATGTTCGAGGCCGACGGCATCACCACCAAGAACCTCAAGATTAGCGGCAACGCGCATGTCATCATGCCGTACCACATCGATCTGGATGGCGCCTTTGAGCAGAAGCTCGGCAAGAAGAACATCGGTACCACCAAGCGCGGTATCGGTCCGTGCTATCAGGACAAGATGGCCCGCATCGGCCTGCGCATGCAGGACATGCTGGACGAGGCACTGTTCCGCGACAAGCTGGAGACCGCTCTCGCCCGCGTGAACCCCGAGCTTGAGCTCATCTACAACCTGCCCACCTACACCGTGGACCAGATTTGCGACGAGTACCTGCCGATGGCCGAGCGCCTGCGCCCCTACATCACCGAGACGAGCCTGCTGCTCAACAACATGATCGATGAGGGCAAGGACCTGCTGTTTGAGGGCGCCCAGGCGACGCTGCTCGACATCGACCACGGCACCTATCCGTACGTGACGTCTTCTAACTGCACCGCCGGCGGCGCCATCACCGGTTCCGGCGTGGGCATGAAGAACGTCGACCGCGTGCTGGGCGTCATGAAGGCCTATATCACCCGCGTCGGTTCGGGCCCCATGCCCACCGAGCTTTCCTACGAGTCCGAGGCCGGTCACACGCTGACCGAGGAGGGCTATGAGTACGGCGTGACCACCGGTCGCCGTCGTCGCTGCGGCTGGTTCGACGGCCCCATCGCCAACTACGCCTCGCGCGTCAACGGCCTCACCGACATCGCCGTGACCAAGCTCGACGTGCTTTCGGCCTTCGACACCATCAAGGTGTGCGTGGCCTACGACGTCGATGGCGAGCGCTACACCAGCGTGCCCGAGCATCAGGTGCGCTTTGAGCATGCCAAGCCCATCTACGAGGAGCTCCCCGGCTGGAAGTGCGACATCACCGGTTGCCGCAGCTTTGATGAGCTGCCGCAAGAGGCTCAGGACTACGTGGCGTTTATCGAGGATCTGGCACACACCCGCGTGACGTTTATTGGCGTTGGCGCTGGTCGCGAGCAGATCATCAACCGATTCTGGAAGTAATTGGGACTATTTGGTTATTGCGATATACCCCTTTGCAGCCCGGACGGGCGGCCGAGGGGTATATTTGCCTGCAAAGGGCTCGCGCGGAGCGGGCCATTCATCCAAAGAGGAGGCACCCTTGAAGGCGGATACTCAAACCATCGACATCCTGTTGTTGGGCAGCGGCGGCCGTGAGCATGCTTTGGCAGCTAAGCTCGCGGCATCACCGCGCGCCGGCAAGCTCTACATCGCGCCGGGCAACGGCGGCACCGCGAGCTGCGGCGAGAACGTTGTTCTCGACGACTGCGATCCTGCGGCCGTGGCGGCGTTTGCGCAGAGCCACGGATGCGGACTCGTGGTAATTGGCCCCGAGGCTCCGCTCGTGGCGGGTGTGGCCGACGCCGTGCGCGCGGCGGGTATTCTCTGCTTTGGCCCGGGTGCCGAGGGCGCCCAGATGGAGGGCTCCAAGCTGTTCTCCAAGCAGCTCATGGAGCGCGCCGGTATCCCGACGGCAGCCTACGGCTCGTTTACCGACGAGGCTTCGGCTCTCGCCTACGTGCACGAGCAGGGCGCCCCGCTGGTCGTCAAGGCCGACGGCCTTGCCGCGGGCAAGGGCGTTATCGTGGCGACCGAACTTGAGCAGGCCGAGGAGGCCGTGCGCGAGTGCTTTGGCGGCACCTTTGGCGATGCCGGCAACACCGTGGTTATCGAGGAGATGCTGACCGGTCCCGAGTGCTCGCTGCTGGCCTTTACCGACGGCAAGACCGTGCGCCCCATGGCTACCTCGCAGGACCACAAGCGCGCGCTCGAGGGCGACAAGGGCCCCAACACCGGCGGCATGGGCGTCTACAGCCCGGTGCCCATCGTGACTGACGAGGAGCACGCCACCATGGTGAAGGTCATGGAGCAGACCGTGGCCGACCTCGCTGCCGAGGGTATCGATTACCGCGGCTGCCTGTACGGCGGCTTTATGCTCACGCCTGCCGGTCCCAAGGTACTGGAGTTCAATGCCCGCTTTGGTGATCCCGAGACTCAGGTCGTGCTGCCGCGCCTTAAGAATGACCTGGTCGAGGTCATGCTGGCTTGTGCCAACTGCGAGCTCGATCAGATTGAGCTCGACTGGCGTGACGAGTGGGCCGTGGCCGTTGTCCTGACGAGCGCGGGCTATCCCGGCAGCTACGAGAAGGGCAAGGTCATCACCGGTATCGCCGACGCCGAGGCCATGGAGAACGTGACCGTGTACCACGCGGGCACTGCCGTGGTGGACGGCCAGCTCGTGACCAATGGTGGCCGCGTGCTTGCCGTGACCGCGCTGGGCGACACGTTCGAGAACGCTCGCAACCTTGCCTACGAGGCCTGCGAGAAGATTGATTTTGAGGGCAAGACCCTGCGTCACGACATCGGCCTGCGCGCGCTGCGCGGCCGCGACGCCTGGGATGCCTAAAATCCGAGAGGAATGAGACGGATGGACGAGAAGAACGAAGAACTCGTGGACGCGCAGATCGTCGAGGAGGACAGCCGCATGTATGGGCACGCCGAGGGCGAGCCTGGTGGCGAGGTCGCTGACGAGCCGGCGCTGGTGCTGGGCGACGACGACCCGCACGATGCCGAGCTGCACGAGAAGATTCTTTCGGAGGAGTGCGCCTGGAAGGGCAAGATCCTCGACGTCCACCGTCTTGAGGTTGAGCTGCCCAACGGTCGCCGCAGCGCCCGCGATATCGTTCGCCATCCGGGTGCGGCGGCCGTTGTGGCGCTGACCGAGAGTGGCAAGATCGTACTGGTGCGTCAGTACCGCACCGCCATCGACCGCGTGACGGTCGAGATTCCCGCCGGCAAGCTCGATTCAGGTGAGGACCCGCTCGATTGCGCCAAGCGCGAACTGCATGAGGAGACGGGCTTTAGGGCTGGTCGCATTCGCTTTTTGACGTCGATTGTCACGTCCTGCGGTTTTTGCGATGAGATCATCCACATCTACTTGGCTACCAAGCTCGAGTTTGATGCGCCCAACCCCGACGATGACGAGTTTGTCAACGTGGACCTGGTGCCGCTGCACGAGCTGATCGACGCCGTGCTCGACGGCAAGATCGAAGACGCCAAGACCGTCGTGGGCGCTCTTGCCTGCGACAGTATCGCTCACCGACTAGGCGGGGCAGAGCTGTAACGAGCGGGGATGATCCCGCAGGTTTGTGTAAGTCAGCGAAAGTGCTCCATTTGAGACAAGGTGGTCTAAAAGAGGAGGGAAGCGTATGGATATACGCGACCGACGATTGAAGGCCAGATTGTCTAAATGGGGCGCTTGCAGCGTCGAGACGAAACGCGGTTTGGTAAAACCGCGTAAGGTGATTATGCTGAAGAGGTTTCTTTCTTACTACGAGCCCCAGATGGGGCTTTTTGTTGCCGATACTGTTTGCGCTCTGGTGCTTGCTGCCATTGACCTTGCGTTTCCTATTATTCTGCGCAATTTGACCGGTGGGCTGTTTACTCAGGGTCAGGCTGCCATTATGCAGGCGCTCGGTATGATCGCGGTGGGTTTGGTGCTGATGTATATCATCCGTTGCGCCTGCCGCTACTTTGTGAGCTACTGGGGCCACGTGATGGGCGCGCGCATGGAGTCCAAGATGCGCGAGGACCTGTTTGACCAGTACGAGCGCTTTAGCTTTGCGTACTTCGACCGTAACAGCTCGGGCGACATGATGAGCCGCGTGGTCAACGACCTGTTCGATATCTGCGAGGCGGCGCATCACGTGCCCGAGTGGATCATCATCTGCGGCATCGAGATTATCGGCTCGTTTGTGATCCTCTTTACCATCGCCCCGGTGCTGGCGCTTGCCATGGCTGTGGTGACAGCAGCGTTTGCGGTCATCATGTTTTGGCAGAACATGCGCATGCGCGAGGTCTTTAGCGACAATCGCAAAAAAATCAGCGGCATCAATGCGCAGCTGCAGGATTCGCTGGCGGGCATGCGCGTGGTCAAGAGCTTTGCCAATGAGGAGACCGAGCGCTCTAAGTTCCGCGCCTCCAACAATCGCTACCTTTCGTCCAAGGAGAACATGTATCACGCCATGGGCGCCTATACTGCGACGTATGGCCTGCTCTCGGGCGTGCTGTACGTGATCGTGGTGCTGCTGGGTGGTTGGCTCGTTGCCCAGGGTCAGCTGCAGGCGGTCGATATGGCAACCTTCGCACTCTATATTTCGCTGTTCTGCACGCCGCTCGAGACACTCGTCAATTCGGCCGAAACGTATCAGAAGGCCATCGCCGGCTTTAAGCGCATGGACGAGGTGCTCTCGACCGCGCCGGATATCCAGGACAAGCCGGGCGCTACGGATCTGCAGGTGACTGCCGGCGCCGTGGAGTATCACGACGTGTGCTTTAACTACGAGGACGTTGAGCTGGGCGAGGGCGATGCCGAAGAGCGTCCCGTTATCGACCATATGAATCTGTCCATCAAGCCCGGGCAGACCATCGCTTTGGTTGGCCCTTCGGGCGGCGGCAAGTCCACGACCTGTTCGCTGCTGCCGCGCTTTTATGACGTGGCTGCCGGATCCATTAGCATCGACGGCCAGGACGTGCGCGATGTGACGCAGCAGAGCCTGCGTCGCGCCATCGGCCTGGTGCAGCAGGATGTCTATCTGTTTGACGGCACGATTGGCGAGAACATCGCCTACGGCAAGCCGGGTGCTACGGCAGGAGAGATCGCCGAGGCCGCCCGTCGCGCCAACATCGATGCCTTTATCGAGTCGCTTCCACAGGGCTATGACACGGTCGTGGGCGAGCGCGGCAGCCGTCTTTCGGGCGGACAGAAGCAGCGTGTTGCCATCGCGCGAGTGTTTCTCAAGAACCCCAAGATCCTGATTTTGGACGAGGCGACGAGTGCTTTGGATAACGAGAGCGAGGAGGCGGTGCAGGAGTCGCTCGAAGAGCTGGCACGCGGCCGTACCACAATCATCATCGCCCACCGTCTCTCGACCATTAAACACGCCGATGAGATTGCGACCGTTGAGCATGGTCGCGTTGTGGAACGTGGCACGCATGAACAGCTTCTCGCCCGTGGCGGCACCTATGCCCGTTACTATCGAATGCAGTTCGAAGGTGCGCGTGCGCACGAGCTCGACTGATTGATATGACAGGAAGTTTATGGCTGACAAGAACCCTTTGACTCCGGAAGAAGTGACGGAGTTATTCTCCGAAATCGATGCATCCGGTGTCTTGGATCCCACGCTTGCCAAAAAGCGAACCGAGCGCATGCGTGAGAAGGAGGCTGCGGCCAAGCGCGGTGACAAAGCGGCGCTAGCGCAGCTGCGCAGCGAGGACCGCGCGAGCCAGGCAAAACATATCGACCCGCTGTCCGAGGATGATCCTTCGGGTTCGCAGGTGAGTCATACCATTACGAAGACCGCGATGGCCGTGGTCATTGGTATTTTGGTGCTGATCGTGGGCATGCAGATTGGCTACGGCGTGATGCGTCGCCTGAACACCGCCAACCTGTCCGAGAGCGTTTCGGTCGATACCGTTTCGACGGCGCTGAAGGGCGGCCTTGAGTGGGGCAACGGCTTTACGCAGTTCCCGCTCGACTTTACCGTCGATGAAGCCGATGAGCGTACGGGCACGGTCGAGGTGACGGTGTTGGACACATCGTCTGCCAACGAGCTCGAGCTGCTGTCCAACGGGCAGATTCAGGCCGCGGCGCTTGCGACCAACGCGTTGCTCAACGATAAGATCGACCGCGTGGTGTATAACGTTCACGCCTATATCGACGAGGATAGCAACATTCAGCACGATTCCTTCTTTGGCATGTTTCCCGCCCAGGGCCACCAGAGCGCCATCCTGACGTTCGTGTGGACCAAGAGCTCATCCAACGCTACGAGTATCGACTGGAAGATGCGCATCGTGAGTATGGATGACACCATCGCCGAGCGCATTCAGAAGCAGGTGAACTCGGTGTCGTCGTTGATTGAGGACCCGGTGGTGAGCCAGACCAAGATTGACGAGGAAAAGGCCGAACGTGACCTGGAGCATCGTCTGCATGGCCGCGAGATTTTCCGCGGCGGCAAGCCCGATCGCACACCGTCCGATCTGCTGGAACAGGACAAGAAAAAATAAGACGCCATCATCCCGTGTGAGCCACAAGCCCCGCGGGATGATTTTTAATCCCCGTCCCAGAAAAATCATTATGCATAGAAAGTCATAATTATCATTTCGTAAACATTTCGATGAAATTAACGCCATGAGGCATGCTTGCGGTTACAATACCGCGAGGCCTAACTACACACCTTTAAGCCGGTCCTGTGAGACCGGGAAGGAGAATTATGGCGAACAACCATACCGCGGGCGCTGCCGCCCGCACCTTCGCGCCCAGCGAGCTTTGCCAGCGTATGCTGGCCAAAACCAGCAAGGGCACCTGCGGTCCCTGTATCCTGTATCTTGAGGATGGGACCATTTTTTATGGACGTGCATGCGGCGCCGAGGGCACCGCGACCGGCGAAGTCTGCTTCAACACCTCGCTTGAGGGCTACTTTGAGGTCATGACCGACCCGAGTTATGCCGGCCAAATTGTAACCATGACCTATCCGCAGATCGGCAATTACGGTATCGACGAGACCGATGTCCAGTCGGCCTTCCCCGGCGACGCCGTGCGCCCTGCGAGCGCTCCGGCTATGCGCGGCATGATCGTTCGCGACATGTGCGCCACGCCTTCTAACTGGCGCTCGGCCGTCAGCGTGCCGGAGTACCTGCGCGCTCACGGCATCGTCGCTATCGAGGGTGTCGACACCCGCGCTCTGGTGCGCCATCTGCGCGACAATGGTTCCAAGATGGGCATTATCTCGACAGAGATCTTCGACGTCGACGAGCTCGCCGAGCGTCTGGACGCAGCGCCCACGCTGGTGGGCGAGAACCTGGTCAAGACCGTGAGCTGTCCCGCGCCTCACGAGTTCGTGGCCGCCGACCTGCCTGCCACGCATGGCTTTGCGCTTGTGGCTGCCGCTCCTGCCCGTCACAAAGTGGTCGCCTACGACTGCGGTGTGAAGCGCGGTATTCTGGAGGGCCTGGTCCGTGCCGGCTGCGACCTCACCGTCGTGCCGTGGGATACGCCCGCGAGTGAGGTGCTCGACATGAATCCCGACGGCGTCTTTTTATCCAACGGCCCCGGCGACCCCGATGCCGTGGTGGAGACCTACGAGCAGGTGCAGCAGCTGATCGGCAAGGTGCCGGTCTTTGGTATTTGCCTGGGTCACCAGATGATCAGCTTGGCCTGCGGCGCCCAAATGGAAAAGCTTAAATTCGGTCACCGTGGCGGTAACCAGCCGGTTATGAATCTGGTGAGCCGTCGCGTGGAGATCACCGCGCAAAACCACGGCTTTGGCCTGCTGTTCCCCAGTCTGGGCAAACTGATTCCGGAGCTTTCCGGCGGCGAAACCGAGCATGCGGCCGATGGCGACCTGCGCGCCTGGGTGCGTCGCGGCGTCGCGCCGGTCGTGATGAACGAGCGCTTTGGTCGCATTCGCCTGACACATGTGAACCTCAACGACGGCACCGCCGAGGGCATCCAGCTGCTCGACGCCCCGTGTTTCTCGGTCCAGTACCACCCCGAGGCTTCGCCCGGCCCCACCGATGCCCACTATCTCTTTACCGCCTTTACGCGACTCATGGACGGCGAGGAGAACTACCTGGACATCGACACCGCGAAGGACCGCCTCGCCGGCTGGAATTTCGCCGAGTCCGAGAACGCTGCGACCGAGGAGAACTAACATGCCTAAACGTACTGACATCAAGCGCATCCTCGTTATTGGTTCGGGCCCCATCGTTATTGGCCAGGCCTGCGAGTTCGACTACTCCGGCGCCCAGGCCTGCAAGGTGCTCAAGGAGGATGGCTTTGAGGTCATCCTGGTCAACTCCAATCCGGCGACCATCATGACCGACCCGGGCTTGGCCGACCGCACCTATGTTGAGCCTATCACCGCCGAGTTTATCGAGCGCGTGATCAAGAAAGAGCGCCCGGACGCGCTGCTGCCCACGCTGGGCGGCCAGACCGGTCTGAACGCCGCCGTCGAGCTGGCAAAGGACGGCACGCTCGACAAGTACGGCGTCGAGATGATCGGCTGCGACCTGGCCGCTATCGAGCGCGGCGAGGACCGCAAACTCTTTAACGAGGCCATGGCCGAGATCGGCCTGGAGGTCGCGCGCTCGGGCTATGCCTACAGCGTGGCCGACGCCGAGGCTATCGCCGAGCGCGTGGGATATCCCTGCGTACTGCGCCCGAGCTTTACCCTCGGTGGCGCCGGCGGCGGCATCGCGCATACCCACGAGGAGCTCGTCTCCATCGTGAGCCAGGGCCTTGAGCTCTCGCCTGCCCACGAGGTGCTGGTCGAGGAGTCCATCGAGGGTTGGAAAGAGTATGAGATGGAGGTCATGCGTGACCACGCCGGCAACGGCATCATCGTGTGCTCCATCGAGAACCTCGACCCCATGGGCGTGCATACCGGCGACTCCATCACCGTGGCGCCGGCGCAGACGCTCTCCGACCTTGAGTATCAGCGCATGCGCGTGGCCTCGCTCGCCATTCTTGAGAAGATCGGCGTCGAGACCGGTGGCTCCAACGTGCAGTTTGCCGTGAACCCCCAGACCGGCCACCTGATCGTCATCGAGATGAACCCGCGCGTGAGCCGCTCGTCCGCGCTGGCCTCCAAGGCCACGGGCTTCCCCATCGCCAAGGCCGCCGCGCGTCTGGCCGTGGGCTATACGCTCGACGAGATCGTCAACGACATCACCAAGGCTACGCCCGCCTGCTTTGAGCCCACGATCGACTACTGTGTGGTCAAGGTGCCGCGCTTTGCCTTCGAGAAGTTCAAGGGTACCGACCCCACGCTCACCACGCGCATGAAGGCCGTGGGCGAGATCATGGCGATCGGCCGCACCTTTGAGGAGGCCTTTGGCAAGGCTATGCGCTCGCTGGAGGACGGCCACCAGGGCATTTGCGCCGGCGGCAAGGAAGGTGCCGATAAGCTGAGCGACGACGAGCTTGCTCAGGCCGTGGCAACCCCGACCGAGCATCGCATCTTCTTTGTGGTCGAGGCCCTGCGCCGTGGCTGGGACATCGCTCGCATCCATGCCATCTGCGGTATCGATCCGTGGTACCTCAACCGTATCAACGATATGGTGCAGGTCCAGGAGAGCATCCGCGGCCTGCGTGTGGAGGATATCGACGCCGACGCGATGCGCCTGCTCAAGCAGTACGGTACGAGCGACGCCGAGATCGCCGCGCTGACCGGCTCGGACGAGCGCTTTGTGCGCGCCTATCGCAAGGGTCTGGGCGTGGTTCCCAGCATGAAGACGGTCGATACCTGCGCTGCGGAGTTCTCGAGCGCCACGGAGTACCACTACAAGACGTACGAGAACATCTACCGCACGAGTCCGGATGCCAAGAAGTGCGTGGCTCCCGACGAGACCACGCCGGCGGACAAGCCCAAGGCGATGATCCTGGGCGCCGGCCCCAACCGCATTGGCCAGGGTATCGAGTTCGATTACTGCTGCGTGCACGCGAGCTACGCGCTGGCGGCCCGCGGCTTCGAGACCATCATGGTCAACTGCAACCCCGAGACCGTCTCGACCGACTATGACACGTCCGACCGTCTGTACTTTGAGCCGCTCACCTACGAGGACGTCATGGACGTTATCGATGTTGAACGCCCCGACGGCGTCGTGGTGACGCTCGGCGGCCAGACCCCGCTTAAGCTGGCGCGCATGCTCGAGGAGAGCGGCGTGAACATTATGGGCACAAAGCCCGACGCCATCGATTTTGCCGAGGACCGCGAGCGCTTTGCCGCCCTGCTCGACAAGCTGGGCATCATGTACCCGCCGGCGGGCCAGGCCACCTCGTTTGAGGAGGCCGAGGCCGTGGCCGCGCACATCGGCTACCCGCTGCTGGTGCGTCCGAGCTACGTGCTGGGCGGCCGCGGCATGATGATCGCCTACGATGCCGAGCATCTGCGCGATTACATGGCAGAGGCTGCGCGCATCAGCCCCGACTACCCGGTGTATCTGGACCGCTTCCTGGAGGGCGCAATCGAGTCCGATGTCGACGCCCTGTGCGATGGCGAAGAGGTATACATCGGCGGCATCCTGGAGCATATCGAGGAAGCCGGTATTCACTCCGGCGACTCCGCGACCTGCATCCCGCCGTTCAGCTTTAGCGAGAGCCTGCAGGCGAAGCTCCGCGAGACCACGCGCCGCATCGCGATGGCGCTGGGAGTCCGCGGTCTGGTCAACGTGCAATATGCCATCAAGGGCGAGACCGTCTACGTGATCGAGGCCAACCCGCGCGCCAGCCGTACCGTGCCGTTTATCTCCAAGGCCACCGGTGTGCCGCTGGCCAAATGCGCGGCGCGTATCATGGCGGGCGATTCCATCGCGAGCTTGGGCCTGCCGAGCGACGAACGTCAGCTGGACTGGTTCTGCATGAAGGAAGCCGTCATGCCCTGGGGTCGTTTCCCGGGAGCCGACGTTATCTTGGGGCCCGAGATGAAGTCGACGGGCGAGGTCATGGGTATCGCCAAGAGCTATCCCGAGGCATACGCCAAGACGCAGCTGGCGATTGACTACAAGCTGCCCGACCCGAGCGCCGGCAAGGTGTTCATCAGCGTGTGCGACCGCGACAAGCGTCATATCCTTTCAGTCGCGCGTATCCTGCGCTACCTGGGCTTTGACATCTGCTCTACCGAGGGTACGGCGCGCGTTCTGCGTGGAGGCAACGTGACGTGCGAGGTCGTGGAAAAGATCAGCGGCCCGCACGACGGCGAGCGTCCCAACATCGGCGACCTCATTGCCGATGGCAAGATCGCGGTGATCATCAACACGCCGTACGGCCCGGGCTCGCGTGGCGACGGCTATCTGTTGCGCACCGAGGCGGTGCGCCGCGGCGTAACCTGCGTGACGGCTATGTCTGCCGCCAACACGTACGTGAGTGCCATCGAGGCCGTGCGCGAGGACCAACAGGGTCACGGCAGCGCCAACGACATGGGCATGGACGTCATCGCCCTGCAGGACCTGCCGCAGCACACGGTGTAGTGTGACCTGTCCGGCCGGGGCGGAGGGGGCTGAGTTTCCCCCTTCGCTCCGGCTGCAAGCAGAGTCGCTCAGTGAGAAACTCAGCCCCCTCCGCCCCGGCCTACGGTGACTCGGTTGCACCGTGTGCTGCCGAAGGGGCTTTGCGCGATGACTAGGGCTGAATAAAAAAGAGAGTGTGGGCAGAGCCCACGTTTTGTATGGGGTCCTCCGGTGAATTGCATTCACCGGAGGACCTTTTTGTGGCTGGCTGAGAGTGCCGCTGGACAGTTAGTTCAGATTTGTATTTTTGTGAGGGTGGAAAAGGCCGATTTGAGCTCAAATGAGCCGTTCTTGGCGGTATGATGCGACAAGGATGCGCAGTCAGGAATGAGAAAAGGGCGTTATTGGGTCTAAAACGGCTTCAAAACGATACGTTTGCACGTAAGGACCCGGCCAAAAAATACAAATCTGAACTAACTGTCCACCACCCTCCGTCAACCTCTCATTCCAAACCAAATCAGCCAACGTACGTCATAGCAATCTCCGGTAGGTCGCAGGGCGGCGGTCGAGCTTTTCTCTCGGGAAACTTCGCGAAGTCCAGTTCCCGAGGGAAAGGTATGGTCTGTGTAATACCAGATAAACAGTACATTTTTGCTAGATTGGTATTTGACTGAAGAACCAATTGGTATGGCTTATTAAGCCCACCTTGCCGTTGACGCTCACTCTACTGCCGCTGGGAGAATTCCGAACTTGGTTGCGCAAGTGCTCCCATATATTGATATGACCTAGTAGGTGGCTATCTGGTTACTACCAGTTGGCCCCTTGGTAACGGGTGGCCCCCATTGTGCGGAATGTACCGAACATCCCCGTTTGATACGTTTTCCCATGCTGCCGGGGGGGGGGCGTCCTCGGCACCTCAGCATCTCGGAAGAAAGGAGACCAGGTGCGCAGGAATTCCATTTTTACGAAACGGTGGGTGAAGGGAAGCGCGGTCCTCGTTGCCACTGCAGCGACGCTCGTGTTTGCCAATCCCCAGCAGGCGATTGCCACGCCACTCAAGGGCGTCGACTCGGCGACCGTGTCCCAGTCTGCCTCGAATGTCGTCGACATCGATTTCGCTGACGGCATCAAGGGCCGTATTACGTTCCTCGAGGACGGTATTTTCCGTTATAACGTCGACCCCAAGGGTGAGTTTTCCGAGTACGCCACGCCGCGCAGTAAGTCCCACACGGCTAAGATCCAGGCTCAGCCCGATACCTCGGACACCTACAGCAAGCCGAGTGCGACGGTTGCCGACAAGGGCGACACTATCGAGATCACCGGCGGAAAGGCGACCGTGATCCTGGACAAGGCGACTGGCAAGATGAGTATCAAGTCAGGCGACCGTGTCGTGGTTTCCGAGTCCGCGTCCCTCGACCTTGATAAGAAGGGTACCGTCCAGACGCTCGCCAAGGAGAAGTCCGAGAACTTCTTTGGCGGCGGCACCCAGAACGGACGCTTCCTGCACACCAACCAGACCATCGCCATCTCCAACACGAACAACTGGACCGATGGCGGCGTTGCCTCGCCCAACCCGTTTTATTGGACGAGTGACGGCTACGGCGTGCTCCGAAACACGTTTGCAGAGGGTTCCTACGACTTCGGTTCCACGGACTCATCGACGGTCACGACTTTGCACAGCGAGAATGAGTTTGATGCCTACTACTTCGTGGCGACCAACGAGGGAGCTTCGAACGTGGCAACCGAGATGCTGCAGGACTACTACAAGGTGACCGGTAACCCGGTACTGCTGCCCGAGTACGGGTTCTACCTTGGTCATCTTAATGCCTATAACCGTGATGGCTGGTCAACGACCTCGGGTCAAAAGAAGTGGGAGACCAAGGGCAGCAAGTCCTCGAGCGAGAAGGGCGACGTTAAGTACGAGTCTGGCATGTCGACGGGCTACAAGCTCGACGGCACACTTGCGGCCGAGACGCTCAACGGTGAGGGCCCTACGGTTGATACCGAGAACATGAAAGCGACCGATTTCGACCGCCAGTTCTCTGCTCGGCAGGTTATCGATGACTACGAGGACAGCGACATGCCGCTCGGCTGGTTCCTGCCGAACGACGGCTACGGCGCCGGCTATGGCCAGAACGGTTACTACAAGACCGGCGGCGTCAACTCCGACGGAGCGAGCTCGGCCGACCGTCTTAACGCTGTGCGTGCCAACGTCGACAACCTTAAGAAGTTCACCGAGTATGCCAACTCAAAGGGTGTGAGCACGGGCTTGTGGACCCAGTCCAACCTTGAGCCCGACAGCAACCCTGAGACCCCGTGGCATCTGCTTCGCGACTTCGACGCCGAGGTCAAGACGGGAGGCATCACTACCCTTAAGACCGACGTTGCCTGGGTTGGATCTGGCTACTCCTTTGGTCTTAATGGCATCAAGACAGCTTATGACACGGTGACGACCGGCGCTAACAAGCGCCCCAACATCATCACGCTCGATGGTTGGGCCGGCACGCAGCGCTTTGGTGGCATTTGGACCGGCGACCAGTATGGCGGTAACTGGGAGTACATTCGCTTCCATATCCCCACGTATATCGGTCAGAGTCTTTCGGGCAACCCCAACATCGGCTCCGACATGGACGGCATCTTTGGCGGCGACCCCATCATCTCTGCGCGTGACTACCAGTGGAAGACGTTCACGCCCTCTATGCTCGACATGGACGGTTGGGGCACCTACCGTAAATCGCCCATGACGCACGGCGATCCCTACACAGGCATCTCGCGCTTCTATCTCAAGCTCAAGGCGCAGCTCATGCCCTATATCTACACGAGCGCGGCCTCGGCGGCCAACATCGACACGGGTAACGGCGATGCCGGCCTGCCCATGATCCGCGCCATGCTGCTTTCTGACAACTCCGAGTACGCCGCAAGCACTTCGACGCAGTACCAGTATATGTTCGGTGAGAACTTCCTAGTGGCACCGGTGTATCAGGATACCCAGGCAGATGAGAACGGCAACGACATTCGCAATGGGATCTACCTCCCCAACTACGGCACCGACGAGAATCCCACCATCTGGATCGATTACTTCTCGGGTAAGCAGTATCGCGGCGGCCAGGTTCTCAACAACTACGAGGCTCCGCTTTGGAAGCTGCCGCTGTTTGTGAAGGCCAACGCTATCGTGCCGATGTACGCCGAGAACAACAACCCCGAGGCAGTGAGCGACACCAACACCAAGGGTACCGACCGCAGTCAGCGTATCGTCGAGTTCTTCGCCACCGAGGGCGACGGCACCTTTACGCAGTACGAGGACGACGGCTCCTCCATCGAAAACAACACGACTGAGGACGATTCCTACGGCACGATCGACAATATCTCCTACGGTGAGCATGTGAGCACCG
The DNA here is from genome assembly GCF_003436395.1 of Collinsella sp. TM06-3. Taxonomy (NCBI): domain Bacteria; kingdom Bacillati; phylum Actinomycetota; class Coriobacteriia; order Coriobacteriales; family Coriobacteriaceae; genus Collinsella; species Collinsella sp. TM06-3. The sequence goes on from NZ_QSPG01000017.1 coordinate 18,585, forward strand.
TCTACAGCTCCAAGGCCGCAGGCGGCACCGCGACCTTTACCGCCGAGGCCTCGCAGGGCGGCTACAACGGCTACGACTCCAACCGCACCACGACCTTCGTGGCCAATGTGTCCGCCAAGCCCACGAGCGTCGTCGCCAAGAACGGCGGATCCGCACTCAACGTGGTTGAGGTCAACTCGCAGGAGACCTTTGACGCCGCGACCCCCGAGGCCGGCCAGGCGGTCTACTTCTACAGCAAGACCCCCAACCTCAACCACTACGGCAGCGATGCGGACGGCACCGAGGCCGAGCAGGGCGAGAGCTTCAACAACACCAAGATCACCACGAACCCCAAGGTCTACGTCAAGTTCGCGAAGACCGATGTTGCTGCAGCGGCGCAGACGCTTGAGCTGGGCGGTTTCGTGAACGCCGACGCAACGCTCACAGCCGATCGCCTCAACGAGAACCTCTCCGCACCCACGAACCTTGCTGCCCCCGAGGACGTCACGACCCCAACGAGCATCAAGCTCACCTGGGGAAAGGTCGATGGTGCTACCTCCTACGACCTTAAGGTCGACGGCACTGTGTTTGCCGTGGGTGATGCGGCCGAGTTCACGCACACCGACCTCGCCTACAATAGCAAGCACACCTACCAGATTCGTTCGCGCAACGCCGAGGGTTACTCCGCCTGGAGCGATGTGCTCGAGGCGAACTCCGCACTCGATCCGTGGCGGAACGTCCCCGACGCCGAGCAAATCACCTGGGAGGGCTCACTTTACGGCAGCCATAAGGCCGAGCTCGCCTTCGACCATGAGTTCCAGTCGGGCGACGGCGGTTTCCACTCCGGTGGCAACGATCTGGGCAAGGCGCTTACCGTTGACTATGGACGCGCTTACAAGCTCGATAAGCTCGAGTACTATCCGCGCGATGACGCCGGCAACGGCACTGTGACCAAGATGCGTGTTGAGACGAGTCTCGATGGCGTCCACTGGACGAGCCAGGAGGTCGATTGGGCACGTTCCGCTGATTGTAAGACGGTAGCGTTTGACGGCACCGTGGCCGCCCGTTACGTGCGCATGACACCGCTCGCCTCGGTCGGCAATTTCTTCTCCGCGTCCGAGATTGCCATCTACAAGACCGACGGCACGGATGGCTTCGCCGTGGGCTCCAACCTCAACAAGGCCACGATCTCCGACGGAGACTACTCCAACATGAAGAACTACCTGGGCCTCGAGAATCGCGAGCCCGATACCCCGACGTTCGGTTCGCAGATCCGCGACCACTTCGCCGACCTCAACGATAACGGCGTTTACGACGTCTACGATTACTCGTTCACCATGGCGGGTCTTGACGGTGGCACTAAACAAAAGGGCAAGGTCGCAGGTTCGCTCGCGGTGATACCGAGCAAGACCGAGGTCGAGGCTGGTGATGAGATCACCGTTGATGTCTATGCGGCCGACGCCAAGAACGTCAACGCCCTGGGCGCTCTCGTCAACTTCAAGAGCGACCAGTTCGAGTTTGTGTCCGAGAGCATCGCGCAGGACGGCTCGACTGCCGGCATGGAGAACCTGTCTCGCGAGAAGGTCCAGTTCGCGGACAGAACGCAGACTATCAATCTCGCCTTTGCCAACCGCGGCGATGGCAAGCTCTACAACGGTACCGGCGCGGTGGCGAGTTTCAAGCTCAAGGCCAAGACCGCCGGCAAGGTCGAACTGCCCTCGACATCTTGGCTCATCGGTCCGGCATGCGACGCGCTTGAGTTTGCGAGCGACGGCACGGTGACGATGCCGGATGTTCCTCAGCCAACGGTCGCCGAGTACGGTCAGGATGCCTTCAACATCACGATGACCAACGATGAGCTCACGACCGACGACGGGACCAACGTCGAGAAACTTATCCAGCAGAAGAGCTATAACGCGCTGTTCGATAATAACGAGGGCGACAACGGCTTTGAGTTCCTATGGGACTGGAGCGGCAACTGGGACAGCGAGGGTAAGCTTCCGAGTTACGTGAAGCTTCCCACCACGATGACATTCGCATTTAAGACGCCGTCGAAACTCGATAGTGTCGAGGTCGTTAACCGCAACGGTGGCAACGGAACCGTGCAGAAGATCAAGGCTGTCGTGACGTTCGAGGATGGCTCGACCCAAGAGTTCGCGGGCGGGGAGTACGATTCCTTCCGGGCTCGCTACGCCTTTGGCCTCTCTGCCGAGAACAAGGGCAAGAAGGCGACCAAGGTCGAGGTCACGCCGCTTGAGGCATCGGGTGACCAGATGCTCACACTGCGTGAGGTCAACTTCAACTACACGCAGGGTGTCGAGGCCATCGAGGGTGTCGAGCTAGGCAAGAACCAGACCGAGTTCTTTGAAGGCGACGTTACGCTCGTCGACGCCAAGGCCACGCCTGAGAGCGCCGGCTACCCCTATGTGACGGTCGAGAGCTCCGACCCCTCCGTGGTAAGCGTCTCCGCTGTTCAGGCTGGCGAAAGCGTGAGCTACTACCTGCGTGCCAACAAGGCCGGCAAGGCAAAGATCACGGTGGCGTCGGTACTCGACCCCTCCAAGACCGCATCCTATGAGGTCGAGGTCAAGGCTGGTGTCGATACCTCTGCGCTCGTGGCAGCGCTTTCCAAGGCCATGGGCTACAGCGAGTCCGTCTACACTAAGGATTCCTATGCAGCTCTCACCACTGCGGTCGAGGCGGCTCGGAAGCTCCTCGACGGCGGCCAAGGCAGCTATAGCAAGAAGGATGTCGCAGACGCCACAGCCAAGATCGAGAAGGCAATCGACGGCCTCAAGATGCGCCCTGTCGATGAGAAGATTCTTATCAACACGCCCGAGAACCGCAAGAACGTCAAGGTGGCCGGCTTCTCGAGTGAGGCCGACTACGAGGGCAGCAACGCCGTCAACGCTCTCGACGGCGACGAGCGGACGCTTTGGCACAGCGACTGGGCCCATGGGACCGGTATGCCCCAGTATCTGAGTGTCGACCTGGGCCGCGACTACGATCTCACCGACGTTACATTCCTGCCGCGCCAGGACGGCGGCACTAACGGCGATATCTTCGAGGCCGAGATACTGGTCTCCGACACTGCCGACGGTTATGAGATGGGCACCGCCGCGTCGATGGGTACGTTCGCCTTCGACAATGACGGCCGCGTGCTCACCGACCGTGGCGACTGGAAACAGATGAGCTTTGGCGCCGCGCGCGGTCGCTACGTGACCGTCAAGGTGATTCACGCCGGCGGTGGCAACGTTGATGCCTACTGCAGCATGGCGGAGCTCAAGTTCTACGGTACGGCCGTCCCCGATCCGGTGGCGAAGGATGATCTCGCTACCGCGATCGAAAAGGTTGATGCCGAGGTTGCTGCCGGCGACCTCAAGGCCGGTGACTACACCGAGGCCTCCTGGACGGCGCTCGAGAACGCCCTGGCGAGCGCCCGCGCCATCTTGAGCGACGAGAAAGCCACGCAGGACGAGGTCGACCAGGCGCTCAGGGCGCTCGAGAGCGCCCGCGGCGCGCTCGAGAAGACCCCGGTGGCCCCGGTCGAGAAACCGACTAAGAAGCAGCTCAAGGCCCTGGTCAAGCAGGCGAAGGAGACTGACACTAGGGGCAAGACGGCCGAGTCTGTCAAGGCCCTGACGGATGCCATTACCTACGCCGAGGACGTCTTGGGTGCTGAGAATGCTTCCGACACCCAGCTCCAGGCGGCCTATGACCAGCTCAAGCTGGCTATTGAGAGCCTCAAGGATGCCGATTCCGGCAATCAGGGCGGCTCGGGCAACCAGGGTTCCGGCAATGGCTCGAACGGCGGCAACCAGGCGGGCAAGCCCGCAGGCGACAAGGCCCAGGGCAGCAAGAAGAACGGTTCGGCGATTCCCAATACCGGAGACCAGACGGCGGCGACCGTCGCGACCGTCGGTGGTCTTGGCGCCATCATCGCCGCGATCGGCGCTTTCTTCCATCGTCGCAGCAAGGCTAAGTAGCCCCAGCAACAGCTAAGCAAGCGTGCCCGCCGTCCCACCCAAGGACGGTGGGCACGCTTTTTGAATGTAGGCGGAAAGCTCCGACCCTTCGGCCTTAATCTCGCAAAGCGTTCCGTCTCCCGCCGAACACATCAGCATCGGCGGCTATACTTGAATTATTTGCAGTTAAGGGTCGCGGATTCGCCGCGTCACCGCTCTCAACAGGAGGTCTTTGTTTATGGCAGATCAAAAGCCGGTTGTCGGGATCATCATGGGTTCCAAGTCCGATCTGGGCGTTATGGAAGGCTGCACCGCCGAGCTCGAGGCACTGGGTGTGCCCTATGAGCTCGTGATCGCGAGCGCGCACCGCACGCCGGCGAAGGTCCACGAGTGGGCTTCGACTGCCGCCGATCGCGGTATCAAAGTGATTATCGCCGCCGCCGGCAAGGCCGCTCACCTGGGTGGTGTCGTGGCTGCCTTTACGCCGCTGCCGGTTATCGGCGTGCCTATGAAGACGAGTGACCTGGGCGGTATGGATTCGCTGCTGTCGATGGTGCAGATGCCTTCGGGCGTGCCCGTGGCCTGCGTTGCCATCAACGGTGCCAAGAACGCCGCCATCTATGCCACGCAGATTCTGGGTGCTTGCGACCCCGAGTACCGCAAGGTTATCGAGAAAATGAAGCAGGAGATGGCCGACGCCTAGGCGTTCCGCCGTTTCACCGCAGTATAAGGAGAGCCATGTCCGATTATCAGGGAAAACGATTCAAGGCTTCTCAGATTCCCGATCCGTCGAAGCCGGGTGCTGCCCATGCGGCACAGCAGGGTCGGACATCCTCTCCTCAGCAGCCGCGCGCGCCGCGTTCCGTAACGCCGACGTCCCATCGCCGTCAGGATACACCTGCTGCTTATCGCCCTTCGTCATACAGTACGGCCAAGAAGTCACCTCGCTCTTCGGCGCATACCGCGCCATCGAGCTATACCGAGCCGCTGCGCAAAAAGCGCCGCTCCGTCATTCCCATTCTGCTCATCATCATTGGCATTGGCCTGATCGTTGCTGCGGCCGCCATCTTTATTAATGCCCAGATTGGCTACAAGCAGGCGAGCGAGTCGTATCAAAAAATCGAAAAGCAATATGTGAGCGACAAGGACGCCAGCGGCGTGCCGATTATCGACTTCAACGCGCTCGCCCAGACAAATCCCGAGGTTGTGGGTTGGATTTACGCGCCCGGCACCAACATCAACTACCCCGTGGTGCAGACCAACAACAACTCCAAGTACCTCAACACGCTGTTCGACGGTACGGCCAATGCCTCGGGAGCCATCTTCTTGGATAGCGACGACACCGCGCCGGGCATGGTGGATCAGCAGACCACGATTTACGGCCATCACATGAACGACGGTTCGATGTTCAACGTGATTTCGCGTACGACCGATCAGGCGACGTTCGACAGCATGGAATACGTGTACTACATCACGTGCGATGCGACGTATAAGTTGCGCCCGCTGGCGACCAAGGTGGTCGAGGACACGTATGCCAAGGCGCGCACGCCCAACTTTGAGGGCGATGACGGACTGAAGAATTACCTGTCCGAGATGCTCGACGGTGCCTCTGCCGTGGCGAGCGATGCCACCGACCGTGCCGCTTCGGCAACCAAGGTCGTAACGCTTGTGACCTGTCGCTCGCTGTCGCTGAGCAACACACGCGCCGTCATGGTGCTCACGCCGGTCGAGGAATAAAGTGTCCGGGAGCCCCGTCCCAAAAAGACTGCCCTGGAAATCAAAAGGAGAAATGATGTTTGAGAATGGCAAATCGATGCCTTCGGTTGATGCTTGGCTGCGCGAAGCCAAGGCCGATGTTTCGGCGGCTGATTGTGGGATGTACCTGACACACAACGGCGTGGTGCGCGCGACGCCCAAGGCCGAGGTGCGTGGGGTCGAGACCGATGGTGTGGCGCCTGGACATAAGGTGGGCGGCATGGCGTTTGGCTTCGATGCCGAAAAGGTGCAGGCCGCTATCGAGGCAACGCACGCGATGCCGGGTATCGGTTACGTGCGCGTGTGGTTGGCGAGTGGCGAGCTCGCCGTGGGCGACGACATCATGCTCGTGCTCATTGGCGGGGACATTCGCCCGCATGTGGTCGATGCGCTGCAGGCGCTCGTCGGTACCATCAAAAATGAGTGTGTGAGCGAGGTCGAGCGCGAGGCGTAGAGGCTTGCGTCGATAGAAGGCTCGTTTATAAAAATGCCCGCCGGTACGTGTGATACCGGCGGGCATTTTGTGTTTTGGGCGCGGTGGGCGCTACACGCGCGTCGCATCCTTGGGACTCATGGTCATGCTCTGGAAGCGGTTCTCCATGTAGTCGTTATCGAAATACTTGCCGTAGAACTGCGCGACGGGAATATCCGGCTCCGTGCCGTTGACGCGCTGGTACCAGTAGTCGAGCGACTGCAGCGTCATGACGCCGTCGACCAGCATAATGACGGTAAAGATGACGGTAGCCGAGTAGCGACTCTTCCACGGAATCATGTTGATGAGCTTGAGCAGCCTCGGCAACAGCAGCTTGATCCAGATAAGGCCACCCAGGCCCCACAGGCAGGCAAAGCCCGTGCAGGTGCGTCCGCCCGTAAGGACGGCGAGTGGGTCGGGCATGCCGAACAGCTTCATGTGCGAGTAGCTCCACGAGACCACGCCAAATGAGGTCTGCATAAACCAGCCCACGAACACCTCAAAGCTCGCGCCGAGCACAGCGCTTACCAGGAAAATGATGATGGGGTTCTTTTTATAGAAGCGGTTGAGCACCATGGTCATGAGTACGGCGCCAAAGCCATAGATGGGGCTGAAGGGACCAAACAGCATGCCGGCGCGGTTCTGGTAGACGCCCGGGTCGTCGACTGTCATATGCCAGATGTCCTCGGCGATCAGGCCGAGCACGCAGCAGACGAAGAATACCCAGAACAGGTTGAAGTAGTTGAGCTTGATGTAGCCCTCGCCGGTTTCATCGCGGCCGAGCATGCCCTCCGCCGCGGCGTCACGGTCGAGCATCTCCTGCAGGCGGCGCTGCAGTTCGCGCTCCTGGCGCAGCGTGGGGTCGACGGTTGCCGAAAGTGCAACGAGGATGCCGAGCTGGATCGCGGGACGCAGCAGGAAGGGCCCGATGCCCTGGAGCATCACGTCGACCAAAAGCTCGACGACGGTGAATGCAATAAGGATGTAGGACAGGCGGGCGGCGTTGCGGCGCTGGTTTTTGATAAGGTCCAGGCCAAAGATGATCAGGATGACGGCACTTGCCGCAGAGAGCATGATGCCGGCGACGATGAGTCCAACCGAGACCAGCATATTGTCGCCGAGCTTTTCGGCGGCGTTGCCGTTGATGAGCGCGGTGATGACCTGCCACATAAAGGCGCCGACCGACGGGAGTGTGCCCACGCCGGATAGGATGCACAGGACGGCGTACACCTTAATGATGAGGGGAATCTTCTTGACCTCCGTGGCGCTGGGGACGCTGGGGTCGAGTTCGTTTCGATCCATACAGAACCTTTCTCGCTTTGTCCTAGGCTACAAGGATACGCCGCCGACCTGCCAAAAGACAGGACGAACGTCCCAATTGCAACTTTGTAATCCCCAACGGTGGACGCGGCGGCCATCTGGGGGCGCGGGCGCTTGCACTGGACAGACCGATAAAATGTTTGGCCACAAAACGGATTATTAGCTCGGTGGGCTTTTAAAAAGCGCTGCTCATGCGCTGGGGAGCGCGTCGTGCCGTGCGTATAATAAGGCGGGTAACGCCAAAATACGAGGCTCTGAGGGGATGCCATGTCTCAAGAAACCATCCGCGCGGCCGAGCGTGCCGCGGGACAGGTGAACACCATGTCGACGTATGATCCGGACTCCGACCAGCTGCATGAGGAATGCGGCGTTTTTGGTGTTTGGGCGCCCGATCGCGACGTGGCTCGACTGACGTACTTTGGCCTGCGTGCACTGCAGCACCGTGGCCAAGAATCGGCGGGAATCGCCGTGGGTGACGGCGGTACGGTTATGGTCCGCAAGGATCTGGGCCTGCTCGACCGCGTGTTCTCCAACGCCGACCTGTCGACGCTCTCCGGTCAGCTGGCCGTGGGTCATGTGCGCTACGGCACCGCCGGCGCCAAGAGTTGGGAAGCCTCTCAGCCACACCTCTCTACCATCAATAGCGTCATTATCGCGCTCGCGCACAACGGCACCCTCGTCAACACCGACGAGCTGCGCCGCCAGCTGATCGAGCTGGGCGTGCCGTTCCTCTCCAATTCGGATTCCGAGGTCGCGACCAAGCTCATCGGCTACTTTACCCAGCGTACGGGCCACCTGCGCGAGGGCATTCGCAAGACCATGGAGCTCGTGCGCGGCGGCTACGCCATGACGCTCATCAACGAGCAGGCGCTCTACGCCTTCCGCGATCCGCATGGCATTCGCCCACTGGTGTTGGGCAAGCTGGTGGACGAGGGGCTGGACCAGGCCGATGCCGCATCCGTTTCGCAGCTGCCGTCGCAGGACGGCGCCGCGACGGTCGACGCCACCACCCATGTTACCGGCGCCGGCGGCTGGGTCGTTGCCTCCGAGACTTGTGCGCTCGACATTGTGGGCGCCGAGTACGTCCGCGATGTCCGTCCCGGTGAGATTTTGCGCATCAGCGCCGAGGGCCTGGTGTCCGAGCAGGGCGTGCCTGCCGCCGAGGAGCCTGCTAACTGCATCTTTGAGCAGGTCTACTTCGCTCGCCCCGATTCCATCATGAACGGCAAGAGCGTCTACGCCTGCCGCTACGACATGGGTCGTCAGCTGGCACATGAGGAGCCCGTCGAGGCCGACCTGGTCATCGGCGTGCCCGACTCCGGCCTGCCGCCCGCGGAGGGCTATTCGCACGAGAGCGGTATTCCCTTTGGCGAGGGCCTTATCAAGAACCGCTACGTGGGTCGTACGTTTATCGAGCCTACGCAGGAGCTGCGTGCCATGGGCGTGCGCATGAAGCTCAACCCGCTGCGTGACAACATCGAGGGCAAGCGCCTGGTCGTCATCGACGACTCCATTGTGCGCGGCACCACCATGGTGCAGCTCGTCAAGATGCTGCGCAACGCCGGTGCCAAGGAGATTCATATTCGCATCAACTCGCCCGAGGTCATCTGGCCGTGCTTCTACGGTATCGATACCGACGTGCAGTCGCAGCTTATCAGCGCCAATAAGACGGTCGACGAGATTTGCGAGTATATCGGCGCCGATTCGCTGGCCTTCCTTTCGGTCGAGGGCCTGCTGAAGGTTATGCCCAAGGGCGGCTACTGCGATGCGTGCTTTACCGGCCGCTATCCCGTGGCGATTCCCGAGAGCTTTGGCCGCGACAAATTCATGGAGGGCTTTAAGCCCCGCAACCTGGACAAGCCGCTACACTTTGACGACGACGCCGTGGTCGAGAAATATGACGACCGCAGCTGGGAAGAGGAGCACGGCGAGGCCTAAAACCTGCCATTTAGGGACAGGTTTATTTTGGTAGGTTTTACCTGCTGTTTTGTTGATATGACGGCGCGCGCTGTTATGGCGCGCGCCGAAATGAACGCAACTATGAGCACCGTTTGGCGCCCGCGCGTCGGACGGTAATGGGAGAGGAAGGCTCAGATGAGCGACAGCAAGCATGTGACGTACGAGGACGCCGGCGTCGATACCGCCGAGGGCGGCCGCGCCGTCGACGCTATTAAGCAGATGGTCAAGGACACCAACCGTCCCGAGGTCATCGGCGGCATCGGTGGCTTTGGTGGCCTGTTCTCGGCTGCCGCGCTTAAGGATATGGAAGACCCGATCCTGATTAGCGGCACCGACGGCGTGGGCACCAAGCTCGTGCTCGCCCAGATCATGGACCGTCACGAGACGGTGGGCCAGGACCTGGTCGCTATGTGCGTCAATGACATTTTGGCTTCGGGCGCCGAGCCGCTGTTCTTCCTGGATTACGTTGCCATCGGTCACATCGAGGCCGAGCACATGGCAAAGATCATCAAGGGCGTGGCTGACGGCTGCAAGCTCGCGGGCTGCGCGCTCGTGGGCGGCGAGATGGCCGAGCACCCCGGCGTCATGGCTCCCGCCGATTACGACCTCGCCGGCTTTACCGTGGGCGTCGTCGACCGTCCCAAGATGCTTGACCCCGCGAACGTTCGCCCCGGCGATGTGATCCTGGGTCTGCCTTCCACCGGCGTGCACTCCAACGGCTACTCGCTCGTGCGCAAGGTCATCGGCGTCGACGGCATCAAGCCGGGCACGCCCGAGGCCGCCGCTAAGGCCGAGGAACTGAGCCGTCCGCTCGAGGAGCTCGACGGTGCTTCGCTGGCCGATGCTCTGCTGGCCCCTACGCGCATCTACGTCAAGCCGATTCTGGAGCTGCTGCGCGGCGGCGCCAACGTGCGCGCCATCGCCCACATCACCGGCGGCGGTATCACCGAGAACCTCAACCGCGCGCTCGCCGACGACGTCGACGCCGTGGTCACCCGTTACGGCGCCGAGATGGGCTGGGATGTTCCGCCCGTCATCACCTACGTGTCGCGTCAGGCCGAGCTCGCGCCCAACGAGGCATGCAAGACCTTCAACATGGGCGTCGGCCTGTGCCTGATCGTTGCCCCCGAGGACGAGGCTGCCGTGACCGAGGCCCTGGTCGCGCTGGGCGAGAAGCCGTTCCGCGTGGGCGAGTGCGTCGAGGGTTCCGGTAAGGTCGTGTACTCCGATGAGCGCTAGCGAGCAGATGGCTGCTGCCGAGGGCCTGGGCTTTGTGCCCTACACCCGTCCGACCGGCACCGATACGGCCGAGCCGCTCAAGATCGGCGTGCTTATCAGCGGTTCGGGCACCAACCTGCAGGCGCTGATCGACCTTATTGCCGCCGGCAAGCTCAACGCCTCGATTGAGCTTGTAGTGTCGAGCCGTCCTTCGGCCAAGGGCTTGCAGCGCGCCGAGCGTGCGGGCATCCAGACGCTCACGCTGTCCAAGGATGTCTATGCCGACCCCATCGCGGCTGACGAGATCATCGCGCATGAGCTGCTCGAGCGCGGCTGCGAGTACGTGGTGATGGCCGGCTATATGCGCATGGTGCACACGCCGCTGCTGGCGGCGTTCCCCAATCGCGTGGTCAACCTACACCCGGCGCTGCTGCCGAGCTTTACCGGTGCCCATGCGATTGACGATGCCTTTGCGCGCGGCGTCAAGGTGACCGGCGTGACCGTGCACTTTGCCAACGAGATTTACGACAACGGCCCTATCATCGCCCAGCGTGCGCTGGCTGTCGAGGAAGGCTGGGATGTCGACATGCTCGAGGAGCACATCCATGCAATCGAGCATGTGCTGTATCCCGAGGTCGTGCAGATGCTCGCCGACGGTCGCGTCCACGTGCTGGAGAGCGGCAAGGTGGCTATCGACCCGGCGCGCTAGCGCGTGTAAACAGGTCACCTAGGTTTCTTTGTGACATAGGCAATCGAAATAGCCGCTTGGGGCATATGGAACCACATGTGCCCCAAGCGGCTTTTACCGTCTCTTCGATTTCGGGCTCCTGATAACGTGACAGGTGGGACCGAAAAATGGAGGGGGGGTGGTTGGCTGCGAGCATGATATGGATATCAGCGGCGATTTCTCCATCTCGGTAAATAAAAATGGCTTCAAGTTCAGTATCGGTTCGAACTTCGAGGTAGCAACCCTGTTCAACGATTTTCTTACACTGACACCCATGTCATGAGCAAGGATAACTAGCCGGTATAGAGTCGCTTGAGCGGGTATGCGTCTGTTCAAGTGACCCATCGATTTGTTTAAGAAATAGTTAAACTACGAAACAAACGGCACGTGGGTAACTCACGACTCAGCGAGAGTAAAAGGAATAGGAGAAGAAGGTTCATGTTTTGCCCCAAATGTGGCAGCAAGATTGGTGATGATGCGCGGTTCTGTACCGAATGCGGTCTGCCCTTGGGCGGGCTCTCGGGCAAGACTGCGGCCGAGGAGGGGCCCAAGGCCGAGCCGTCGGAGCGAGAATCATCGTCCGCTGAAGTCATAATGGAACCCACAGATACCGAAACGGACTCTGCGATAGGATCCGCGAATGCCGAGTCCACAGCAGAACCGAGCCCCGAGCCGGTCTCGAAGACCGCGAATAGCGGTCACTCCCAGATGTACAACTTCTTTATGCAACGCTGTCAGGTCGGTAACCGCCTAGTGCCGCAGTTTGCTATCATGATCGCCGCATTTATCGCCGCGGCAGGCATCGCTTACGCTGCTTTCATGCTCTACAAGAACGTCATTGAGCCCAATCTCCAGCAGCAATCCGTGCAACAGGAGCAAGCGACCGAAAGGCCCAAGAAGGACGAGAGAGCGGTCGAAGAAGTTGTCTATACGTTGGAGGCAAAGTCATTGACGGTGTCTGCTCCGGTCGACCCTATGCTCGAACAGGGCGAGCGGAGGGACATGGAATGGTCCTATCCGCAACTTAAGAGCTCCACCAAAGACGACGTTGCAGACAAAATTAACAAGGCGATTCTCGAGCCCCTTCAAATTGACGCGGAGCGAACAAATCGAGCATCAGATAATGAGCAATCAGATGCTGAGTTGTACCCCGACGGCGAATTTCCCTGCATATCGAGAAACGTTACGGTAACGTACATGGATGAGAACTTTTTCTGTATCCGTGACGAGCGCTATTCGACGGGATGGGGTCCGCATGGCGGCACGGTTGTGACTGGTGTTATTTTTGATTTGCATACGGGTGATACTGTTAGTCCTCAGGACATGTTTGGCATTGATACCGAGGATCTTGCCAGTTCCATGAGTTCGGCAGTTTGGCCGTATCTTACGGAAATGGGCAGAGAACATCCGTCTGATTACAATTCGATGCTCATGCGGAGTAATTCTTCGGACTATTCAATCAAGGGCTCAACGTGCTTGTGTGTGACATCCAAGGGACTGGTGTATCACACCGAAGACTATGAGCTCGGTACTTTTGCGGACGGCAATTGCGAGATTTTGGTTGCGTCCTGGGATGATGAGTCTCAAGTGGGGTCCGAAGTAACCCCTGATGAGGTCAAGGACGGTACAACGGTGAAAGTCGATAAGGAGGACTAACATGTTCTGTCCCAACTGTGGATTTGAGCTTGATGGCGATTTGCGATACTGCACCGAGTGTGGCTATGCACTCGAAGATGCAAAGGCGGTGCTGAACTCTGCCAGCAACGAAGTGGCAGAAGAGCCTTCCGTTATCAATGAGGCTGCGGAAGAGATTTTCGCTAGTGACGAAACGGAGAAGGAGCCTTCCGCCGGTGCCGAGGCGGGGGAGGAAAAGTCGCCCGTGGAGAGCGATCCCGTAGCGGACGAAGAAGACGACCGGCCCAAGGACGACGTGTCGTCCGATGCAACGCCTTCGATTCCAGCCGTGCGCGCCGACCGGCCAAAGCCGAGCAATCCGGTCGCCAAGCCCGTCGCGGCGCCAGCCCCTGCGCCTGCGGCGAATGTATCCGCACAGAAAAAGGACCCCAAGGCGCTCTATATCGTCGGTATCATCGTTGGCCTGGCAGCCATTGCCATCTTTAGCTACCTGCTGTTCTTTAGCAAGTCCAGCGACGACGTTGCCCATTACGGCCAGGACAAGGCCATCGTGGTGGCCCAAGAATCCAAGATTACCCCGACCGACGCAAAGGGCGAGAAGATCAAGAAGTACTCGGTGACCCTGAACGGCGACAACGGCTACAGCACCAATGCTGAGATTAAGGGTGACGAGGGCTTCACGGTAAGCCAGTTTCCCGATATCAAACCGGGAAAATATACCCTCACCGTTAGGGACTCCAAGTCAAAAGTCGAGTGGAGCATTCCCGTCAAAGTCGTCGATAACTCTAAATCCACTGATGCCGTAAAAGAGGTTTCCCTCGAGGTGCCTAAGGCCAACGAGGCCGATACAAAGACAGGCGAAGGCGACAAGAAGGATGGAGGCGCCGCTGCGGACAATACCGCTGCGTATGCCGCTTACAAGCAAAAGTGCCAGGAATATCTCGCGTGCTATGGAGAGCCACGAATTGTTGAGGTGACTGATTCTGTCTATGCGATGCGGGGGCTTTGTCTTGTCGACCTCGTTGATTTTGATCAGGATGGCCAGCCTGAGCTCTTGACCGTTGTGAACGGTATGAGCGATGACGAATTAAAGAGTGCTTGGAATGGAGATATAGAGGGACTTCAGAAGTCCTACACCGTAGAGGTTTGGTCGGCAGCTGATGGTGGCGTCAAGAGGCTTTACAGTCAAAATTGGCTTGATAACAGCAACGGAGGAACGATGTTTCTTCCGCTGATTAAAGCGGATGACGGCAGCATCCTCGTAAGCCAAAGAACATATGAGATGAGCAATGCGATTACGGCATTGCTTGCTGGCAGGCAGGCTTTGGCTGGGGACAATACTTCGGTATACGGCAAGAAAGGCGATGTTTTTTCGCTTGTAAGCAACTACGAGTCCTGGGGAGTTGCGCCGAGCGAGGGCAATGGCTACGAATACTATTATGCGTCGGAGGGCAAGGGCATTTCCGAGACGGACTATAATGCCCTATATCAGCAATTTGGCTATGGGCACAATTACCGGACATACTACTTCTTTGATTTTTCAACCTCAGGTTACGGCTCTATTTCGGGGGAATCCCACGTCGATCCCAATCAAGTTGCGGAAGTCACCAAAGATACGCTCAAAAAGGTGGGAATCGAATAAAAACTGAAAGGGGCTTGGAAAACTGTTTCCAAGCCCCTTTCTTATAGTAGTTGTTCGAGTCCAACAAGCCTCGCGCTGCTTGCTTGAGCCGCTCTATTTTGACACGCTTTGGTAAATCCACTCTTGCTAAACAAGTAATACTGTTTGATCGGCCGACCCAGCAGCGCGCTGCGCCGCTCGAGTGTTTCAAGAACATCGATATTTACGGGCTCGTTTCTCCATTTGCACTCACCAACGATGAGCTCCCCATCGGCGCCCTCTAACACAACGTCAATCTCTTCTTGCCGGCGCGTGTTCGGGTTCGTGCCCCACCAAGAGCCGATTGCCTTGGGCAGCACATCCAGCTCGCTCTCAACAACCTGCCGCATCAACCACTGGCGGCATACCTCTTCAAATGCAGGACCTACAAAGGTGGACAAATCATGCTTGGCGATACGCGCGGCCACAGCGGCTCCGAGCCCCTCCTCAATTGTTCCTGCGTACTGTGGAACAAAACGATACCAAAACCTAAACAGGTTATCGCAGATCCGATAGACTACCTGGCGTTTTGTTGCCTTTATAACAGGCGTGACGCGCTCAACGATTCGCAGCTCGATCAATGCGTCGAGCAGTCGCGCGACCTGTGGCGTTGCGAGGTGGGTAACATCGGCAATCTCTTTGGAGCGTACATAGCCGTTGGCAATGGCGGTTATGACGGCATTGTAGATAGCCGGGCTGCGGACCTCTTGCAGCAGATAGTTCTGGGGTTCGGCATACAAAAACGCATCTTGACGCAACAGCGCATGCTCAAGGTTCCATTGAGTGGAACGCGTGCCATCGAGCTGTGATAGATAGAGCGGCATCCCGCCAACAACGGAATACAGCTCGATGACCCTTTCGATGGGTGCGTCGGGAAGCATGAGCGCCGCGTCGAAGATGGTGAAGGGGTCAATGCGCAGCTGCATGGTGCGGCGTCCATAAAGAGGGCTTTGGTGTCCTAGTACCTGGTGTTCCATAAAGCTCATGGACGACCCGCAGAGTACGAGGAACAGCTTGCTCGTGTCTTTATGTCGATCGATAAGCGTTTGCAGGCACGAAGAGATGCCCGGATCGCTCTCGGCGAGGTAGGGATACTCGTCAATAATCAGAACGATTCGCTCTGTCTTGGAGTGTTCGAAGACGGATTCGAGTGCAACCTGGATAGAGGGGAACGCTGCTCCTGCGGCGCTATCGCCAAGTATCTCGCGGCTGAGCAGCGCGAGATTTTCGCTTGCAACGGTTTGCTGCCCAGTAAAGAAGATCACATGGGGCTTGCCCTGTGTAAAGGCGTGAAGCAGGCTGGTTTTACCTACGCGACGCCTTCCATAGACTACAGCAAACTGAAAGGAACCCTTTTGATAGGCGGTTTCCAGGGATTCAAGCTCTTCCCGACGTCCAACAAACATGATGTGCCTCGCTCATATACGTATTACTAACATATATATTACTAACACGTATATGAGCAACTTTCCACCCGTCAATCGGATGGCAAGGAAATGACAGCGTTTCTACTTAACGAGGCGCTTGAGTTTGGCATAGTCCTGAATTTGCTTTTTGCGCTTGGCGTTGAGGAGGTTGTTGAGGTCGAGCTTCTCAACGGTGCAGCGTTTGAGTAGCGCGGAGCTATCAAAGCCGTTTGACTCAATGTCTTCATCCAGATCGTGCTTGAGCTTGGTCCATTTATTGAGCTGCGAGCGCACGTAGGCCGCGGGACGTTCTATCTCGTTGGCGATGTCGCGTACGCTGGTGCCCGTTCCAAACAACTCGCGTATCTTTGCCGTCTCCTTGCGCGTGCGCTCATTTTTGGCATCGGTCTTGCATCGATCGCTGCAGTAGTGCCGTTTGACGCCACGATGCCCGGCAAGTGAATAGGCGCGTCCGCATTGCTCGCAATAACCAATTTTGACGGTGCTCAGCTTGCGTGAAAAATCAAACCAGAGCCACGAGAGATAGCTGTCAAAGGAGAGGAACCCTGTGGACTCGTTACCCTGGAACACATCCACGTGCGCGCCCGAGAGATGCGAGATCACGAGTGCCTGCACCAAAGCGGTGAGTGCATCGCAGTCATCATTTTCAAGTTCTTCGCGGCGCTCCTGGATATCTGCTTGAGGGTCGATTACATAGAAGCTCTCCTCGCTATTGCTGACCTTGAGTCGCGCTGAAATCTCCGAGCTGGAGTCTTCGTCCATGTAGAACATCGCCTGCAAAACACTGAAGTCATTGGCGGTGAGCTCGTGTTCAAAAGAGAGCACGTTGAGTGCAACGAGGGATTCTTCCTCGTCGATCATAAACATAAAGGCGTAGAAATATCCCGCATCGGATTCGATTTTGCGCACGATGGGCAGGCTTTTGAATGAGTCGGTATAATCACCGCCCGCCCTCAGGATAGTGGTGTAGATCTTGAAGGATGACCCGTTTGCCGCGCAGGTCACCACTGATTTCTCGATTCTTTCCAATGCGGAGACCTTTGCGATTGTGCAGCTCCCGTTGAGGTATTCCTGGATGCGCATGGCAATAAGTGCTGCCATCGCGGCATTGGCCCAATCGCGTACGGATTCTATTGCGTGCTTGCCAAAAAGCGGCCCGGTCTGTTCGGCGTAATCAAGTACGTTAAAGAGGCTTGCGCGGAAGGGCTGCTCTTTAACGGCGGTGGGTTCGATGCATGATGCCAGCCTGATCAGATCGGCATGGCGCTCGCTGTGTGCGGGCCCTTCGTTGCTTTTGTTGCCGGCCAGCTCGGTGGGCATGTAGAGTTCAAAGACAAGCTGGGCCTCGCCAACGGGCCTATTGGGTTCGTTCTCTATGAGGTTGACTTTCTTGAACGGAATCGAACCTTCAACGGTGCGTGTTTGGGAGAACTCAAACATTGTTACCCCTGTCTCTAGCTGCAGATTTAATAGCGTAGCACGTTTAGGAAAATTACCCGGTCAAAATCTCTATATCGGATAAACGACAAATCGTATCTTGTGATCGTCAAGAAAAGGGGTAACGAGAAAGGACCCGATTATGCATTGCAAACAGTGTGGAGCAGAGATTAACGACGGCGCCAAGTTCTGCGGCGTGTGCGGAACGCCTACGGTCGCGGCTGCGGCCAGTGCGGTGGGGGATGCGATTTACGTCGAGGCCCAGCCGATTGAGAGCCAGTCTGTCGAGGCTCAGTTTCAAGCGGCGGAGGATGCAGAGGCCGCTGCTTGCCTGCAGGATTCGCTTCACGAGTCCATCGGGTCGCTTGGGCGAGCAGCGGTGATTTCATTGCTCTATGTGCTCTTTTTCAATTACGTGCTGGGAGGTGGCTCGCTGGGACTTAACAATATGATTCCGCTGGCGCTGCTTCTGATTGGCCCCTGGAAGGTGATTATCTCGCTGTACCGCAGCGGTGTAAGGCTTCCCTTTGTCTATGGTAGCGGCATTATCGGTATCACGATTATGCTAATCGAGCTTGTGGTTCTCGTAGGCCTTCCTGTCGTGGTTCTGATGCTTTTTTACTGGTTGGGCAGCGTGATTCACGGGGCGGTTCCTGTTATTCCCGAATCGGTTCCGATGACGATCGTGGCGCTCTGGCCTATCGCCTCGGTTGCCAACATCATCTTCAAGGCAATCAAGCTGCACATGGTTCGCGCCTAGCAAGTAGCCCGTCGCATGCCTTCCGCATGGGGCCAGGCGAATTTGAAAGGTGAAAGAAAAGGCTTACAGTCGAGCAAATTGTTCCTGGGCCTTTCCTGTTTGCAGGCTGTGGGCTACCGTTTCGATATGCTGAAGTTCTAGGGGGGATTTATGTACTGCGCAAGCTGCGGGGCAAAGATCAAAGACGGGGCGCGATTCTGTTCCGCATGCGGAAAACCGTTGGATGTGGATGATGCGCCGGCGAATGCTCAGCAGCCGCTTCCTTCAGGTACACCAAAGGTATCTGCTGATAGAAAAGCGACAAGCGATCCTGCTGCATCTCGTGCAGAGAGCGCTTCTCCGGCGCCCTCTGATCATATGTCCTTTGCGGCCTTTATGATGCAGCGTCGGCAGATCGGCCGTTTTGCTGTGCCTACGTTTGTCACCATTCTTGCAGCAATCATCTTTACCGCTGGTGTCGCTTACGCCCTGGCCAAAGCTTACGAAGCCTTTGTGCTGCCTCAAGCGCAGCAGCAGGAGCAGCCGGCTGCAGTCGAGGAGAAGTCGTCTAAAAAGAAAGTCGCGGCAACAAACAAGAAAGCACGCAGGGCTTACGAGGGCGTGGTTGCGCGTTACGAGGACTTTGCGGGCTATTGCGAGCGGAAGGGGGCTGGTGCTGCCAGCTACGACGACTGGGCCCAGGGACGCGGTGATGATTCTGGACTGGGGCAGATATTCGTTTATAACAACCAGACTGCCCCCGGCTTTTTAAGCTACTACTATGCTTTCGATGATTTGAATGGCGACGGAATTGACGAGCTGCTTGTTGGGTTTGTCGATGCGCAGAACGATATTTCGGCGATTGTGGGTGCCTACTGCTTTGTTGATGGAGAGGCCGTTTCGGTTATGCCTTCGTCAGAGATGGTAGAAGGCTCCAGCAATATGACGAATCAGTATGACGGTTTTATTGCTCAGGGTGAGAGCCAAGTCATTACTGTCTGTAAGGACGGCATCGTTAAATTTACTTGTAGTCAGGATTGTAACCAGGCAGATTTCTATATTTCGCTTACTGCAAAGGGTCCTGAGGTCGTAGACGCGGTGCAAATTCAAAATAAGGAATTCGATAGGCAGAATGGCGCCTACTTGGTGAGGACCGTTGAGGATGGTGGCAAACCGCAGGAGGCGATGGTCCAGGGGCGTGAGGAAGCGTGCAGAATTCTTGACGAGCTCGCCGGGAAGTATCCGGAGGCCGACATTGAAATGCCGTCCGCAAGCAGCGATATGTGGAAGGCATTCAAAGGGGTGGAGCCTTCGGAGGGCTCTTTGAAGGACGGCTCTGGCACTGCGGACGATCGATCTGGCGCATCTCAAGCACCATCTGAAGCGGCATCCGATAGCAGCGACGATGGGGAGGCCGCTGCGCGCGGCGATGGCGTGATCGCCGACATGGATGCGTTCATTGCAAACGCCAAGCGCGAGTTGATTGTGCCAGATGACGCCTCTATTGCGTACAAGGTCGCTGATAAGCCAAACTATTGGGAGGGGGCGGCAACGTACGTTTGGTACGTCGAGTTTTATAAAGACGGAAAGGTCGTAGCGTCTGCGGAATGCGGCTCCGAAGGGTACCCATGTCGGTCGATTATGGCCTATCACGAGAGCTGGTAACTTTAACCGAGCCGTTTTGGCATTACAGCGCGCGCAGCTCTTATGCCTTTCCCCTTGTTCCATCCGACGAGTTTAGTTGCGGCTAAAACGGACGTTACGAAGAGCTGACCGAGAGGCCGAACGCGCTCGCCCGCTCAGCGGGTATGCCCCAAAAGGGCATCTGGGGTTCGAACCCTCCCGGTTCTTCGTCAGTTGACCAAAGGTGCCAAAGGTGCGACATTATTGCCGCTCATCGGGGGTGGCTAAATGAGATGACTTGAGGGCTATAATTAGCCAAGCTAAGTTGGGGACAGATTGAGGCGCACAGGCTTTCGATGCGCCTGTCGACTCGGCAGTTCACAATTTATTAGACACGCGGAACGCGTGGTTTGGGATTAACGAAAGGAATCAGCATGTCACTGTTCCATAGCGATAACGAAAAGGAAGAAAGGCACAGCGGAATTCTCGGTGCCTTTTCTGTCGACAATATCAAATGGGAGCCTGGCAACGACGAAGATGCCTCGCTTGTCTCATTCCGCTATCCCTACGAGGATTTTCCCAACGGGTCCTATCTTCAGGTTGCGCAATCGCAGATTGCCGTTTTTACCAACAATATGGGGGCGGGCAGTTCTACTGACGCTACGGGTGCCGGCGATTCTCAGGTAAGCGTGTTTGTCGGTCCGTGCAAGATCAAGCTCGACACGGGAGACAGCCGATTCGCCCCGTTCCGCAATGCCGCCCATTCGCTTACCGGCGGTAGCTCGGCGTTTCATTCCGTTGTGTACTTTATCAATACTAACTACATGAACGAGCTGCGCTGGGGCACGACCGAGCCCATCATTGTCCAAGACCCTGAGGAAGACGTCAACGTTCATGTTCGCGCCTTCGGTTTGTTTGGCGCGCATATCGAGCAGAATGACTCGAGCCTGGTTCCCATTCAGGTGAGGAAGTTCCTCGTTAAGGTCGTGGGCACGCGAGATCGCTATACGCGAGAAGAACTTACTTCCTTTATGCGGGCAAAAATCCTTGAGTATGTTCCTGACCTGCTTGCCAAGGCGATTGTTGACCAGGAGGTTTCCGTTCTTAAAATTGCGACGCATCTGAGCGACTTCTCGTCTCAGATGCAGGGCAAGCTCGTTAACTATTTCGATGAGTTTGGTCTCACGCTCGATAACTTCTCGTTCAACAGCATCAAGCCCTTCGAAGAGGATCTTGCTGCCATCAACGAGATGAAGATCCAGCGTAAGCGGAGCATTCTCGAGGCGCAGGGTAACGCTGCCCAGATGGACATCGAGTCCGAGGCACTTGCCAGGAAGCGTGCGCGCGAAGGCTACAACTATCAGCAGGAGCGCGGCATGGACGTAATGGAGAGTGCTGCGGGCAATGAGGGGAGTGCCGCATCGGGCCTCATGGGAGCCGGCATGGGACTCGGCATGGGCGTTGGCATGGGCGGTGCATTTGGAGCTGGCTTCTCCAACTTGGCCAACCAGGCCATGGGCGCTGTTGCTCCCATGGTTGGAACGGCTTCCGCGTCCGCAGGTATGCAAAACGGTCCCGTGTGTCCCAGTTGCGGAAACGTTAATCCGATGGGTGCTAAGTTCTGCCTGGAATGCGGACAAAAGCTCGAGCAGGGTGTTGCGTGTTTGGCGTGTGGGCATCTTAACCCGGTCGGTGCCAAGTTCTGCCTGGAATGCGGGAACCGGTTGATCTCGCCAAGGTGCCCGAGCTGCGGAGCCGAGTTGCCCGAAGGGACCAAATTCTGCCCCGATTGTGGAACTAAGATCCAATAAGGAGAAACAAAGATGAACGGTTCTGTTAAACGTGTCATTTTGGGCGAGGCAATCGTCTTGGTGGCGTGGCTTGTAATCATGTTTGTCTGCAAAAACGCGCTGATGAACCCTATCGTCTTTGCTATGTCGCTTGGCTTTGGGGTTTTGGCTTTTGCGGCGGCTTCGATTTCGGCTGCCATGTCCGATAAGCAGTCCACGGTCAAAAGCACGACCGAAATCCATTATTTGCCGGTCGCATCCAGCTGTGCCTACTTTGTCGTTGCCCTTCTGGCCAACACGTACTTTGTGTTTGCGGCATATGGGTGGGGCGGCAGCATGATTCCAGTCGTCGTAAACGTTGTCCTTCTTGCTGTGCTTGTCCTTGTGCAGATGGGTCTAAGCTTCAATGGCCGCCAGGTTGACCAAAAGGTTGCTGCCGTGGCCGCAAAGACGGTCCAAACGGCGCAGTTCGGATCGTATGTGGGACAGCTCCTCGCCGTGGCGCAGGACGCTCAGGTCAAAGCCGAACTCAAAGCGCTTAAGGATGACATCTCCTTTAGTTCCAACATGTCGCAACCCCATGTTCAAGAGATCGAGCGACAGTTCTCCGCCGCGCTTGAGGCGGTCTCGAATTCCATGAGTGCCGATGAGCCGGCAGATGTTACGGTTGGCCTTGTCCATGATGCGCGCAATATCTGGAAAAAGCGCAATGCGGCGCTGACCGCTGTCAAATAAGGGCTCGCGCTGCTTTTTGCCAGGGCACTTTGATGGTTGAAGTGGGGGAAGCTATTGGAAATCAACGGTATAACTTGTGAGGGCTGCGGCAGCACCGATGTCGAGTTTGACCCCGCAACTCGAAAGGTTCATTGCAACCAGTGCGGTCGCGAGATGTACTATTCGCGGGCGCGTCTGGGGGCCACGGGCAAAATCGCGTTTGCCAAGGACAATGCCATCAAGTTTTTTAAGGGTGGTAACTTTCCGGAGGCCCGCAAATTTGCCGCGGACGTGCTCAATATGATGCAAGACAACGCGGCAGCACAGTTTATGGTTGCGTACTGCGATGAGTTTTGCGAAGGTCTTTCGGGTTCGATGACGGTTTTCTTTAAAAGGGCCGAAGATATCCCTCTCGAATATGACGAAGTGCGTGACTTGATCGACTTGTTTGAGTCGACGCTCTACAACATGCGTGACTTTGAGGTTCAGATGGTATCGCTCGTGGTCGCCAATATGCAGAGCATGGAGGATCGGTCTCGGCTTGAGAGCTTTATCGATGCTGTGTGCCCGTTCTGCATAGCGCGGTATGCTTCGGAAGACTTTATGACCGCAGAGCGGGAGAGCTTCTATCAAGATATCGCCGCCAACTGCAACATACCCAAAACGTGTCTCGCACTACTCAAGGGCATTAGAGAGAACCCCGGGTCCCCCTATAAAAATGGTTCGTTTGCGTTACGAAGAAGGACCTCGTACTTTCTCGAACACTATGTGGAGCCCGTCGGGCGCATCGTCAATTCGATGAAGGCAAGCCAATACAAACAGAAGTTTCTTGTGGCCTATCAGCAGGTGTCCGAGCAATACCGAAGCATGGCCTCTCAATAAAGCGGATGGCGGGTGCTTACTCGCTTAAAGCTATTGGATGATCTAAACAGTTCAAACTGAAAGGTGGTACAGATGAGTGATTCGGGATTAGATACTGCCCTTATCGAGCGCAGGATCGCCGCTATTGGAACAAAAGTTGACCAGATGACCACGAAGGTCGATAAGGTCGAATCCCAAATGGAGGAAGTGCGGAAGGACCTTAAAAAGCTCCGAAAGGACTTTCTCGAGATGATGCTCGAACAGCGTCGTACCGCCGCACTTGAGCAGGCGACTACGGAGCTCGTGAGCGTCCGGCAGGAGATGGACAAGAAATTCGGCAACTACTCGGTGGTTCGAAACACCATGGTCGGTATTCTCCAGGCAACCGATGCAGCGCTCGTGCGCAAGGCGACGATTTCGACGGTCTCCGAGGAGTTAATGATTTCTACCCCGGACTACTGGCTGGCGCCTGTCCTGGTTGCCCTTGCGGCATGGATCAACAACAACCGAGATCTTGCGGAGCGCGCAATACGTGAGGCTGTCAAACGTGACAACGAGCACACGTCGCTTGCGATGGCTCTGATCTGCAGACGTAATAACCGCACGGCTACGTGCTACGAATGGCTAGCGCGCTACTTCTCGACGCAAAACGCCGCCCGCATCGATGCCGATGCGATGGTCTACATCGATGCCTATATCAACGGCATCTTCGGAACCGACGAAAAGCACCTGTGCGACGACTATATGGCGGGCTGGATCGAGCAGATCAGAAATCAGAGCCCTGAGTTCGAGAATGAGCAGTCAGAGTCATGGGCGGAGTACTTTACCGGCTACGAGGAGGATATGAGCTCGAGATATCCGGCGCTCAAGGTGGTGGTCAAGGAGTTTGACTACATCAATAAGTATCTCGGAAAAGTCGAGGCAATCGAGAGCATCTCCAATGACTTCGCCGACCTCAAGGCTTCTGATGTTGACGAGAGGACGCTTGCCGAGCAGGTTGACAGGCATTTGATGGAGCTCGTTAACTCCGATGACTCCAAGGAGCGAAATTTGCGCCGCCAGGAGGAGTATCTTCTTGCGGTCAAGGCATTTGGCGGAGACGTAGAGCGCGCCCGAGAGCTCGTCAATCGTCGCCGCGATGAGAAGCGTCAGCAGACGATGAACATCATCGACCAGATGACACGCTCGATGCGCGACCAGAGTGCGTCTGTGGATGTGCATAAGAAGAAGACCGCGATTCAGTTTTTGGGTTCCTATATCAACGGTGGTTTCAACCGGTATCGCAAGAGCGATATCCCCGAATTTCCGCAGGCGATCACCCTTGACTTCGACGGATGGACAAGCAGGGCGGTTACCGGCGATGAGGGTAATGCGCTGCGCGGCGATTATGTTCGCTATGTCGGTGAAGAGAAGAAAAAGGAGCTCGCTGAGCTTGATGTCAAGGTTGCGAAGGGCAACAAGAGCCACAAGATAGCGGCCGTTGTCCTCGCTGTTTTGGGAGTAGCTTTCTTTGCGTTTGTAAACCAGGTTATTGGCATTCTGCTTCTTGCGGGGGCTGGCTATTGTCTAGTAAAGACGGGCCTCTCGAGCAAGCAGCGCGCTGCGGAGGCAGAAGAGATTGAGGCCAAATACTCCAAACGGATCCAGGAAGGCTGTTCCGAGATCGATCTGGCGCTTAATCAGTGGAAGAGCGCGAAGGAAGCGGCGGCCGAGCGCAGCGACCTGCTTAAGCTCGATAAGGTTGCCTAGCCGATAGGATTGACTCGATAACCATGAATGGAGTGAAATAGATGACTGATGAAGTGACTGATTTCGACCATAACGATGCCGCGATGCAGGACTTCGATGCATTGAGCGAGCTCGATAGTCTGTTTGAAGAGGACGAGCGACTGAAGCAAGCTGAGAACAATGTTTTGACTCAAAATCTCTCAGGCTTTGCAAACTGCTTTCCCGATTGGGATTTGCATCCGCCGGTAGCGTAGAAAAGCGCTTGAAACACAAGCTGCGATCATTTGGAAACATCGATGTTTCTGCGGGCTAGAAGCCATGGGGCTTTTGGCCCGCTGTCTTTCATATGCCGGTCGGCGGCATAGGGCATCAACCGTATTCTAGGTTCTTGGACGCCAGGCCGACTCGCTTCGGATCGGGCGCTACACCAACTTTCTCGAGACCACCAATCTGACAGGGCCTTGTCCGTACGTGGACGGGGCCCTTTTGTGTGGCCTAATAAGTTTGCTATACTGCTAGCACGTAGAAAGGAGCCGCTATGGGTACAGCAACGGTGCAGCTCAACACGCGAATCGATCCTATGCTCAAGGCTGGTGGCGACGCGGTCCTAACTCGCAATGGATTGGGGCCGAGCGATGCCATTCGTGCGCTTTGGGCCTATCTCGTCGAACACCAAACGTTGCCGGGATTTATGGTGGCGGATAAGCGCGAGGCGCCCCGTGCGGAGAGCCTGGCCGAGCAGGGGTGTGGCCTAGCTTTTTCCTCGTTGGGGCTAAGCGCTTCGGATTTCGCATCGGCGGAATCTTCGGCGGACAACTGGGGTGCCGTACGAGATGATATGTATGACGCGATGATTGCCGACATCGAGGCGAATTGCCGATGATTGAAGCAAAGCATCTCTTGGTAGATACGAACGTTTGGCTCGATTATTACCTGCAAGAAGGGGCGTTCGACGAAGCGAAAAGATTGGTTGAACTGGCCGAGGCGGGAAAGATCGACCTTCTGTATGCGCCCACGACGGCAAAGGATGTGTTCTATATTCTGCCTCGTCGTCTGGCCCGGCGGAATGCGAATGGGATTAACGTGTCGTTTGCCTCGGCGTCATGGGCCTGCATCGAGCATATGATGCAGGTAGCAACGGCCTCTCCACTTTCGTTTGCAGAGTGCGAGATGGCACGCATGCTTGGCAAGCGTATGCCGGATCTTGAAGACAACCTCATCATTGCTTCGGGCGAGACGGCAGATGTTGACTACGTGGTCACGAGCGACCGGCGCATGTTGGAGACGATGCCCGAGGTTTGCCTGACGCCCGCGCGTGCACTCGAGATGATCGGGATCCTCGACTAACCTTGTCTGTCTGGTTTCGCTATCATATGGGGCAATGTGAACCCCATGCAACTTTGGAGGACGGTATGGCGGATAACGCCGAGGCGCTTTTCTCGCCTGAGCTGGTGTTTTTTAATTGGGAGTGCGCGACGCCGGATGAGGTGTTTGCGCAGCTCGAGGACGAGCTTGCCCCGCGCGGCTACATTGCCGAGGGTTGGCTCGACGCCGTCCGCACGCGCGAGGATGCCTATCCCACGGGGCTTGCCATGCCGGCGGCAAATATCGCCATCCCGCATACCGATCCGGGGTTTGTAGCCAAGCCCTATATCGCGGTGGTGAAGCCCGCCGCGCCCGTGACATTTAACGCTATGGCTGGCATGGGCGCTCCGGTGCCGGCGCAGATCGTCATCAATCTGGGCATCGCCGAGCCGGGCGGCCAGGTCGAGGCCCTGCAGGCGCTCATGAACATCTTTATGGACGCCGATGCCGCAGCCGACGTGCTCGGCCAGACCACGCCGCAGGGCATGGTCGACGCCATCCGCCGCCGCTTTTAAGGCCGGCACTTGGGGGCTGTCCCTAACTGTCGGCAGAGACGATATGAGCAGGACATAAAACATTGAGAGCCCCTGCT
>NZ_QSPG01000018.1:0-42059 GCF_003436395.1 Collinsella sp. TM06-3
AGGCCAGGGCGCCGCTGACCGGTGGACGGCACCGAGCCGTCTGATGACTTGAAGAAGGGGGAGGCCTCGCGGCCTCCCCCTTTTTTTGCGTTTTATAGAGAGCTGTAATACAAGAACTCGCCTTCTTTTAGCTTGTCTTACTGTTTGGCTGTATTTTGAGTCCTTCTTTTGTATTTGCGCGATAATAACTCCCATTGGCGTTAGGGAGGACTTGATGTTTACCGTTTTTGTCTTGGGCAATATTGCTTCGGGTAAGTCGACTGCCTGCCGCTATCTCGAATCTCATGGCGCCATGCTTATCGATCTGGACGAGCTTGCCAAATCGCTGTATGTGCCAGGCTCCGATATCGTCAATGCCCTCGCGGAAGAATTTGGCTGGGATATTTTGGACGAGGAGGGCGGCGTTCGCCGTAACATCCTCGCTTCTCGAGCTTTTGCTTCTCCTGATGCGGTCGCGAGGCTCAATAGCATTGTGCACCCCGTTCTCATTGAGCAGCTGTCACTGAGGATTCTTGATCCGGTTTGCTGCACGGTTTCTTCCCCCCGTTATCCCTTTGCGGTGGTCGAGGTTTCTGCTCCGACTGGTTTTGAGGATGCATTTGGCTTGGCTGATGAAATTCTGGTCATCAGCGCCCCTTTGTCAGTTCGTCGCGAGCGTGCTATTCAGCGTGGCATGGAGCCATCTGATTTCGATGCCCGTTCTGCTTGCCAGCCCGATGAGTCTGCGCTGTGCAATCTCGCTACAACGGTGATTGATAATGCCGCAGGCGATAATTCGCTCTTTGAGCAGCTTGACTCATGGCTTGCATGCCATGGGTTTATAGACACTGCGAATAAGGAGGATTCCGATGCCTAAGACACGTTTCTTTGCGTGGTATCGCCTTATTCCGCTGGCTGCCGTTTTTGCCTTCGGCCTTATCTCATTCGTTTACTCGTGTGCTCCTGCCGCCTTCTTTAAGCCGCTGTATCCGATTGACTACGAGGCATATGTAAAGCAATCCAGTATTTCGCATAATCTGGATCCGTATCTGGTGTGCGCTGTCATTAAGTCGGAATCGAATTGGGATCCCGAGGCCGAATCGAATCAGGGTGCTCAGGGATTGATGCAGCTGATGCCTGTGACTGCTCAGGATATGATCGCCAAGGGTCTTGTCGACGGTGGGGAGTATTCGGCCGACAACCTTAACGATCCGGCTACGAATATCGAGTTTGGCTGTGCGTACCTCTCGTATCTCTTAACGTATTTCAACGGGTCGACGGATAGCGCTATTGCCGCCTATAACGCCGGCATGGGCAATGTCGACGGATGGGCGCAGCAAAGTACGTCGCTGCACAATGCAATCACCTTTCCCGAGACGCAGGCGTATCTGATTCGCGTCAATAATGCCTGGGTTCGCTATAAGACCCTCTATCCCGATCGGTTCGTATAGGACTATGCCTGCCGCCTGCGTATACTGCAGATATATGAGTTAGGAGTATCCATGGCGGAATTTGAAGTAGAACGCGTTGGCGGTGAACTTAAGCGCTTTGGCGTTGAGGGCGCTGAGGTGCCGTTTGAAGTCGTTTCTCCCTATGAGCCTGCAGGTTCTCAGCCTAAGGCCATTGAGTCGCTTGTGCAGGGTGTGAGGGACGGAGATCGCTATCAGGTTTTGCTGGGCGTGACTGGTTCGGGCAAGACCTTCACGATGGCTAAGACTATTGAGGCCCTGGGGAAGCCGACGCTGGTCATGGCTCCCAATAAAACGCTCGCCGCTCAGCTTGCGAGCGAGCTCAAAGAGTTCTTTCCCAACAACGCTGTGGTCTACTTTGTCTCGTACTACGACTACTATCAGCCCGAGGCGTATGTGCCGCAAAGCGATACATATATCGAGAAAGACTCCTCGATTAACGAAGAGGTCGAGATGCTGCGCCATCAGGCGACCGCATCGCTGCTATCGCGACGCGATGTGATCGTTGTCGCATCGGTCTCGTGTATCTATGGCATTGGCTCTCCTGAGGACTATGCGGGTCTGGCTCCAAACGTCGACAAGAAGGTGCCGCTCGAGCGCGATGACTTTATCCATGCGCTTATCGACATTCAATATGATCGCAATGACTATGACCTGGCGCGCGGCACGTTCCGCGTGCGCGGTGATGTCGTCGACGTGTATCCGCCTTATGCCGAGCATCCGTTGCGGTTTGAGTTCTTTGGTGACGAGGTTGAACTGATAGCCGAGATCGATGAGGTCACCGGTGAGATGCTGCGTGAGTACGAAGCAATTCCCGTGTGGCCGGCCTCGCATTACGTGACCGAGAAGCCAAAGGTCAAGGCCGCTCTGAAATCAATCAGTGAAGAGTGCGAGAAGCGTGTGGCCGAGCTCAAGGCGACTGATAAGTTGCTCGAGGCACAGCGTCTGCAGCAGCGTACCGACTATGATCTCGAGATGCTCGAAACGATGGGCTTTTGCAACGGCATCGAGAACTACTCGCGTCATCTGGACGGGCGTAAGCCGGGTGAGCCGCCGTTTACCTTGATTGACTACTTTCCCAAGGACATGCTCTGCATCATCGACGAGAGCCATGTGACGGTGCCGCAGATTCGCGGTATGCACGAAGGCGACCGATCGCGTAAAGTGACCCTGGTGGAGCATGGTTTTCGCCTGCCCTCGGCGCTCGACAACCGTCCGCTTCGCTTCGATGAGTTTGAGGCAAGGATACCCCAGTTTATCTATGTTTCGGCCACACCGGGCGACTACGAGCTGCGGGTGAGCCAAAACGACGTGGAGCAGATTATTCGTCCGACCGGTCTGCTCGACCCCAAGATCGATGTGCGTCCGGTTCGTGGGCAGATTGACGATCTTGAGGACGAGATTCGCGAGCGCGTTGCCCGCAAGGAGCGCGTACTGGTGACCACGCTCACCAAGCGCATGGCCGAGGATCTGACCGACCATCTGCTTGATGCCGGCATTAAGGTCAATTACATGCACTCCGATACAGCGACGATGGACCGTGTCGAGATCCTGCGAACGCTGCGCGAGGGAAAGATTGATGTTCTCGTTGGCATCAACCTGCTTCGCGAGGGCTTGGATCTCCCCGAGGTCTCACTGGTGGCAATTCTCGATGCCGATAAGGAAGGCTTCTTGCGCAACCGCCGTTCGCTGATTCAGACGATTGGCCGCGCGGCCCGTAACGCCGATGGCGAAGTCATCATGTATGCAGACGTTGTGACCGATTCGATGAAAGAGGCCATCGAGGAGACGCAGCGCCGTCGCGAGATTCAGATGGCATATAACGAAGAGCATGGCATTGTGCCCAAGACGGTGCGCAAGGCCATCAACGACATCTCAAGTTTTATTGCCGAGGCCGAAAAAACCGTGGGTTCCAAGGGACGCTCGAAGGGCGACTCTCTTGGCCATGGCGCATTCTATACGCCCGATGAGTTGGGCGAGGGTGGCGTGCCGGAAACGGTGGCGCCCGAGCAGACACTTGCGGAGCAGTTGGAAGAACTGCCGCATGACGAGCTCGTGCGGATCGTCGAAACCATGGAAGAGGATATGCGTAACGCTTCTGCCGCCATGGACTTTGAGGAGGCGGCGCGCCTGCGCGATGCCGTCGTTCAGATTCGGGCGATGCTCGAGGGTGCGTCTGAGGACGAGACGATCGAGCGCTTACGTTCGCAGGCTCGCAAGGGTTCCACGTTCGCATCGGGCAGAAAACGCCAGGGTGCACGGTTTAAGAAATAGCGAACATGCCCCGAGTTCCCTGCGGAGCTCGGGGCATGCGTCTTTTGCGCGCTGGAATTCGTGCGTTAGAGGTCTGCGATCAGGGCTTCGGCACAACGGATGCCGTCGGTGGCGGCGCTCATGATGCCGCCGGCATATCCAGCTCCCTCACCGCAAGGGTAGAGGCCCGGGGTCGACACGGCATGGCATGTTCGGTCTCGGGTGACGGTGACCGGTGAGCTCGAGCGAGTCTCCACGCCGGTAAGGACAGCATCGGAGCGGTCGTAGCCTCGTAGCTTTTTTCCAAGTAGGGGAAGTCCCAGGCGGAGCGACTCGACGATATGCTGCGGCAGGGCTTCGTCAATTGCCGTCCAGGTCACACCGAGCGGATAGGTGGGCTTTACCTTTCCGGGCGCCTTGCTGGCGCGTCCTGCGAGGAAATCTCCGACGAGCTGTGCCGGTGCGTTCCAGTTGGAACCGCCCAGGCGGTAGGCGGCCGCCTCGCAGGCGCGCTGGAGCTCGATGCCGGCGAGTGGGTCATCGTTGGGAAGGTCCTCAGGCGTGACGTTAACGAGCAGGGCGGCATTTGCGTTGCGTCCGTCGCGGGCATTGAGACTGGCGCCGTTGACGCACAAGTGGCCCTGCTCGGAAGAGGCGGCGACAACCTGCCCGCCGGGACACATGCAAAACGAGAACACGCTGCGGCCGTTGGGAAGATGGGCGACGAGCTTGTAGGGGGCTGCTCCGAGGGCAGGATGTCCCGCCGAGGCTCCGAATTGGGCTCGGTCGATGTCGCGCTGCGGATGCTCGATGCGAACGCCCATGGCAAAGGTCTTTTGTGCGAGGACCACGTTGTGGTCCTTAAGGAGCTCAAAAATATCGCGAGCAGAATGCCCGCAGGCGAGGATGAGGTGCTTTGTCTCGATTGGCTCGCAAGCGGTGTCTTGGGACGATTGGACATCAATACCGGTGATGGCGCCAGACGCGTCGATGCGAATGTCGACGAGCTTCGTTCGATAACGGACGACACCTCCGAGCTGCTCGATGCGCTGGGATATAGCGGTGACGACCGTGGGAAGGATGTCGGAGCCAATGTGCGGCTTGGCATCCCACAGAATATCGCGGGGCGCACCCGCCTCGACGAAGGTTTCGAGGATAAGGCGATGGGCGGGATTTTTGGTTCCCGTATTGAGCTTGCCGTCCGAGAAGGTCCCCGCGCCGCCCAGGCCAAACTGGATATTGCTCTCGGGGTCGAGGATGCGCTCCTTTAGAAAGAGGTCGATCGCCTGCGAGCGGCGAAATGCCGGGTCGCCGCGCTCGATGAGCAAGGGCTTAAGACCTGCTTCGGCGAGCGTAAGCGCAGCGAAAAGGCCGGCGCATCCGGCGCCGACAACGACAGGGCGTTCTTGAGGTGCGTCGGAGGCGGGGGAGGGGAATGAAGGCTCATCGTCTTCTATCGCGCGTACGCGCGAGCGGTCACGCTCGGCAACGCTGTCGACCGCTTCTCGCTCGAGGTGGGGACTAGTCAGCTCAACACGAAAGCTCAGGATAAAATGGACGTCTCGTTTTTTGCGAGCGTCGATTGACTTGCGGTGGAGCTCGATGGACTTGATCTCGGAGTCCTTGCAACGTAGGACGCGCTTGGCGACTCGCTTGCCAACAATGAGACAGGCATTTTCATCGTCGGCTTCATCGAGCGACGCGTTGGCTTGGGTGATTTCGATCATCGAGGTCTCCTTAGAGGCAAGAAAGAGGCCGTCCGGTATCCCAGACGGCCCGAATGCGTTTTTGATTATAGACTGCGCGGCTACAGGCTGCTTGCAGCGCGAATGCCCGAGATCCAGGCCCACGCAAGGTTAAAGCCTCCGCAATCGGCGTCGATGTCGAGCGCTTCACCGCAGACGTAAAGCGGGGCGTCGACAACGCTGCGCGCGCGTAGGCTGGGTGTTGAGATGCTCTCGACAGATACGCCACCACGCGTGACCTGCGCTGAGCGCTCCTCGGCTGTTCCCTTGACGAGCAACTTAAAGTGCTTGAGGATCGAGACCAGGTGGATGACATCGTTGGAGCCTGGATGGCACTGCTCGAACGCTGTGCAGACGACGCGGGAGAGTTGCGGGGCGAGCATGCCGTCGAGCCAACGGGGATCGCGGGGCGAAAAGCCGCCGAGCAGCTCAACGCGCCGGTTGAGCGTATCGAGCAACTCGTCTTTGGAGAGGTCGGGGAAAACGTCGAGCAGGATCGTATCGCCGTGCTGGATACGACGAGAGAGGTTGAAGACAGCGACGCCCGAGATACCGAAGGTTCGAAACAGCACTTCACCGTCTTCGTGCCAGAGCTCATTATGATTGCGGGCGAGCGTCAAGCGGGCGCGGACGCGCAGGCCATCCAACGTCTTGAGCGCCGCCCGATCGCCAAAGACCGTTGCCGATACGGGGCAGAGGATGGGGCGCAGCGAAGTGAGGGGGAGGCGAAACGTATCGGCGATACCGGTGGGGTTGCCGCCCGTGGCGATAATTACGGCATGTGCCTGCAGGGCCACGTTCTTGCGAGGGGCATCGGCGAGCGCTTTCCGAAGCGAGCGGAGCTCCGATTTTCGGTCGTCGTGCTTTTTTGCCTTGAGCGCCCGCGCTGGACGGTCTATTTGGAGTGCCCAGCCTTCGGAAGCTTTGTGCGCCGAGGCAACGTAGGCTCCGCAGATTAAGGTGATACCTAGGCGGTCGCAAACGTTGAGAAGCGCGTCGCGCACCGATTCGGCGCGAAGGGAGCGCGGGTACAGCCGGCCTTCCTCGGAGGTTGTCATGATACCCAGCGAGGAGAAGAAACCCATAAGCTCTTGTTCGGGCTGGGGGCCCATGACGGATGTGACGAATGCTGGGTGGTTATACCGCTGAGGATCGATCGATTCGTTGGAGAGGTTGCAGCGGCCGTTACCGGTCGCAAGGAGCTTAAGGCCGCAGGCGACATCGCGCTCAACGATGCAGACGCTTTTGCCAACGCGTGCGGCCGTAATGGCGGCGGCGAGGCCTGAAGCCCCGCCGCCGATTACCAGGACGTCATAGAAGGCGCTCGCGTTCACTTAGGCCTCGTCGGTCTCGTGCGGGGTAATAGCCTCGACGGCAGAGACTGCCTTGGGCAACATGCCATCGGGCAGCGCGGTCTCGACCTCGCCCTTATCGCAGGCCTCGGCGAGTGCCGGATTAATGGGAAGCTGCCCCAAGATGTCGAGGTTATAGCGCTCTGCGACCTCGGGGAGCTTGCTCTTGCCAAAGACCTCGATCTTCTTGCCGCAGTCGGGGCACTCAATATAGCTCATGTTCTCGACAATGCCCAGAATGGGGACGTTCATCTTCTCGGCCATGTTGACCGCCTTGGCGACGATCATCGAGACCAGATCCTGCGGGCTCGTGACGATGACGATGCCGTCGACGGGCAGCGACTGGAAGACGGTGAGCGCGACGTCGCCTGTTCCCGGAGGCATGTCGACCAGCAGGTAGTCGATGGGGCCCCACGAGGTCTCGCTCCAGAACTGCCTAATGGCGCCTGCGATGACCGGACCGCGCCAAAGGACGGGGTCGGTCTCGTTTTGGAGCAGCAGGTTGGAGCTCATGACCTTGACGCCGTGCTCGGAGATTTCGGGCAGCATAAGGTTGCCAAGGGCATGGACGTGGCGTCCACTCATACCGAACATCTTGGGGATAGAGGGACCGGTGATGTCGGCATCGAGGACGCCGACCTTGTGGCCGTGACGGGCAAGCTCGGTGGCGATGGCACCGGTGACAAATGACTTGCCGACACCGCCCTTGCCGGAAAGCACGGCGATGACGCGCTTGACCTCGGACAGCGTGTTCTCCTCAAATTGCGACGGCGACGTTTGTCCGCCGGCGGCCTGTGCGTGTTCGCAACCCATGTATGACTCCTTTGTATATGCTGGGGCCGGGGCCCCGCGATGTGACACGAGCGTCATTGTACCCTCGTTTGCGAGCGGGAGTCATTTGCGATGCGTTTGGGCCGAGCGTGCTTGCAATACGATGGGCCCAAGCGAATGGGCGGGCTTACTGAACTTTGCTGGCGAACTCGAGGTATTGCATGCGCTGCAGCTTGTCGATCGTCGAGGCGTAGGGGCTGTCTTCCGATTCCAAGTCGTAGCGCAGCCCGTCGGCACCGAGATAGCCGGCGACATTGATGGTGGGCACATCTGACCTTGTCGCAAGCAGGGCCTTTTGGTAATTGGTGAGCGGGGCGCCGATCTTATTAAGGGTAATGGCTGCAATCTCGTTTGCCCCGACGGTGTCGTAGACGTTGAGCTCGGTATTGCCGGCGATCTCATAGTTAGCCCAGACGAGATATGTCGACTGATAGATACGGAAAGCGTGGCTTGCCGTATCTTCCTGAGGGTACAGCTCGTCGTTGAGAGTCGTTGCGGCGCTCGGCTGATGGTCGCCAAAAAAGACAAGAACAACCGGTCTGCCGATGTTGCGGAGCTCGTTGATAAAGTACTCGAGGTCCCGGTCGGATGCGTTGATGCAGGTGAGATAGGTGTTGAGCGCGCTGTTGGCGCCTTCGCTGGCTCCCTCGACCCAATAGTTTGTCAGCTCTTCGGCGGGAACGGTGCCATAGTCGTAGCCGCCGTGATTTTGCATCGTGACGTCAAAGATGAACTGCGGCGCTTCGTCGGTTCTAAGCAGGTCGAGTATCTTGTCGTAGGTGGCGTAGTCGCATACGCCGGCATGGTAATAGGGCGCACCTTCGAAATCGCCGATTGAAAGAAAGTCTCCAAAGCCCAGCTGCTGATAGATTTTATCTCGATGGTAGTTGACGGGGTTTTGCGGGTGCATAGCGGTAGTGGTATACCCAAGCTCTTTAAGGTCCTTTGCCAGGCTGTTTACGCCATTCATCTGATACAGCTGATAGGGGATCTTGCCTAATCCGACAAAGGCCGTTGTCGCTCCGGTCAAAAATTCGAATTCGGAGTTCGCCGTTCCGCCACCGGCGACCGAAGCGAGCATGGTGCCGCGAACAAGTGTGTCGGGAAGCGAGTTGTAGAATGCGGGGCCGAAGTACCCGGCCGCCTGGAGCTGCTCAAAGCACGAAAGGTCGCTAAAACTCTCGTTCATGACGGCAACAATCGTCGGCTTGATTTCATTGAACTGGGCAACGGCCGCCGCGCGCTGTTCGCTCGAGCCATATGTGCTGTCGTAGACGGCGGCGAGCTCCTGCTCGATGCTCTGCGCCTCATCGGGCGTATAGTCTTCGGGCTTCTCAATGGGCAACTCGTTGACCATTTCGGTGAACGAAGTGATAAAACCCTGAGACG
Organism: Collinsella sp. TM06-3; assembly: GCF_003436395.1. Lineage (NCBI taxonomy): Bacteria > Bacillati > Actinomycetota > Coriobacteriia > Coriobacteriales > Coriobacteriaceae > Collinsella > Collinsella sp. TM06-3. Next base: position 9,019 of record NZ_QSPG01000018.1, read on the forward strand.
CATACGTGGTGATGGGCTGCCAACGGTCAAATCCAAAATCCAGCGCCTGCTCCAAGTCGATGTTGGAAAAGCCTGAGAGCCCCACAACGGTCACTAGCAGAAAAGCACAGAGGTTAGCGGCGATAGCGGGGAAGACATGGGTGGGCGTACGGAGCTTTCGCGGTCGGATGAGCGAAAGAAGCCCCAGGGAAATCTCCAGCAGGGCGAGAGAGGTTACGATTCCGGCGGTAAAGGTAAACTCGTATCCCTCGCTCACTTCCATTGCGGTGCCAAGGGCCAAGATATCGCTTGGCAGGATGGCTTCGCCTTTAAACGTTATGACGAAGTGCTCGGCAATGCCAAGGACGCAACAGACGACGGGCACGAGGACCATGACGCCTCCATGACGCTGTCCCAGCAAATAAAGGGAGAGCAGAACCGTCGCGAGCAACCCGACGGAAAACCCGAATGAGTTGGCGGGAATGCGATAGAACGTTTCGTTGCAGGCAATTTCGATTGAAACGAACGAGAGCGCTGAAACAGCGGCGATGACAAGGATGTCGCGGCAAATACAGGCAACCGTTCCCGTCGCAAGGTCGGTTTGGTCGATAAGTCCCGAAACCAAGGGCTCGACAAGAAGCATGACGGCGGCAGCACCGAGCGCCGAATAAGAAAGGACCCATAGGGAGCTGCCCTCATTTACGAGCGATTGATTCGTAATCCATGCAGCTACCACGCCGAGCGGGATGAGGAGCGTCGCGCACCAAAAGACGCGGGCAATGGGTGGCTTTTCGTTGCGTTTGATTGAAAAATACACGCGCACGACGACGGCGGCCACGATAAGGACGGCGATGAATATGGGCAGATTGGCCATGTCGCTCGAAGTGATTTCAAGGGGGATATCTTCGGTCATGGACGTTCCTCTGGTACAGCAAATTAAGTTCAGTATTAGATTACTGTAACCTTTCCACGGCATTTCGAGAAACAAAGCGCCCGATACGCAAAGCTAAAGGTCTGCGAATCTTGTATTACGAACATCTGTGCGCGTCGAGTGCGCTAAACTCATCGGCAGTATGATTCGATGCAATAGGAGGCAAGGAGCTTCCATGTCTGATTCCTCTATCGTTATTCGCGGCGCTCGTGAGCACAACCTCCGTGATATCGATGTTTCCATTCCGCGTGACCAACTCGTGGTCATTACCGGTCTTTCTGGCTCGGGCAAGAGTTCGCTGGCATTCGACACTATCTATGCCGAGGGCCAGCGTCGATACGTCGAGAGCCTTTCGAGTTATGCGCGCCAGTTCTTGGGCCAGATGGACAAACCCGACTTGGATTCAATCGACGGCCTTTCGCCGGCGGTGTCGATCGACCAAAAGACGACATCTAAAAACCCTCGCTCGACGGTTGGCACCGTAACCGAGATTTATGACTATCTGCGTCTGCTGTTCGCCCGTGTGGGCACCCCGCACTGTCCCGAATGCGCCCGCGTCATTGAGCGCCAGACGACCGACCAGGTCGCCGATAAGGTCCTGGCGGCGGGGGAGGGCCGCCGCGCGTTTGTGCTGGCACCGGTGGTGCGCGGGCGAAAAGGCGAGTACACCAAGCTGTTTGAGGACCTTCGCGCCGAGGGCTTTAGCCGCGTGCGTGTCGACGGCGAGGTTCGCTCGCTTGATGCCCCTATCGATTTGGATAAGAAATTCAAGCACGATATCGAGGTCGTGGTCGACCGCATCGTGATTCGCGAGAACTCGCTGGGCCGTATTGCCGAGTCCGTTGAACAGGCGACTGCGCTGGCGCACGGCAATGTGAACGTATACTTGCTGCCCGACCGCGACGCTCCCGAGGGGACCGAAGGCGAGTTGCTGGAGTATTCGCTGGCGTTAGCGTGCCCGGAGCATGGACGCTCCATCGATGACCTGCAGCCGCGTGATTTCTCGTTCAACGCGCCCTATGGCGCGTGCCCCGAGTGCGATGGCCTGGGCTTTAAGAAGACGGTCGATGCCGAGGCCCTAATCGAAGACCCCTCGAAGTCGATCGCCGACGGGGTCTTTGGCAGCCTGTTTGGCAACTCTAACTACTATCCGCAGATTTTCGCTGCGGTCTGCAAACACTTTAAGGTGAGCGTCGATACGCCGTGGGAGGATCTGCCTCCGCGGGTGTGTCGTGCGTTTTTAGACGGCATGGGCGACCAGAAGATTTCGGTCGACTATCAAAAGCTCGATGGGCGCCGCAGCCAGTGGGACACCAAGTTCTCGGGTGTGCGCAATATCCTGTACGAGCGCTATACCGAGACGACGAATGAGAACACCAAGGCGCGCTTGGAGAAGTACATCCGCGAGGAGCCGTGCTCGAGCTGCCACGGCGCTCGTTTGCGCCCCGAGATGCTCGCCGTCACCGTGGGCGGCAAGTCCATTTACGAGGTTTGTTGTCTGTCGTGCCGTGAGTCGCTCGAGTTTTTTGAGGGCCTGGAACTCACCGAGCGCCAACAGTTTATCGGCGGACGCATCGTCAAGGAAATCCTGGAGCGCCTGCGTTTTCTGGTCGATGTCGGACTCGACTATCTGACCCTCGATCGTGCCTCGGCGACGCTTTCCGGAGGCGAGGCCCAGCGCATTCGCCTGGCAACGCAGATCGGCGCCGGCCTCATGGGTGTCCTGTACATTTTGGACGAGCCATCGATTGGCCTCCATCAGCGCGATAACGAGCGCCTGATCAAGACGCTTGAGCGCCTACGCGATATCGGCAATACCGTCATCGTCGTCGAGCATGATGAGGATACGATTCGTGCTGCCGACTATGTGATCGACATGGGCCCCGGCGCGGGCGTGAACGGCGGACACGTAGTCGCGGCGGGAACGCCTGCCGATATCATGGCGTGTCCCGAGTCGATGACGGGCGCTTATCTGACCGGCAAACGAATGATCCGGGTTCCCGATGAGCGCCGCAAGCCCGGTCGCGGCTGCCTTAAGATCACGGGCGCCCGCGCCAACAACCTCAAAAACGTTACCGCCAAGATCGAGTTTGGTACGCTTACGGTCGTTACCGGCGTGTCGGGATCGGGTAAGAGCTCCCTGGTTACCGACACTATCGCACCTGCCCTTACGAATGCCATTCACCGTTCGACGCGCCCTGTGGGTCCGTATAAGAAAATCGAGGGCATCGAGTGTATCGATAAGGTTATCGATATCGACCAGTCGCCGATTGGCCGCACGCCGCGTTCCAACCCTGCTACGTACATTGGCCTGTGGGATGATCTTCGCGCGCTGTTTGCGAGTACGCCGGAGTCGAAGGCGCGCGGCTACTCGCCGGGACGTTTCTCCTTTAACGTGAGCGGCGGTCGCTGCGAAGCATGCAAGGGCGACGGACAAATTAAGATCGAGATGCACTTCCTTCCCGATATCTATGTCCCCTGTGAGGTCTGCGGCGGCAAACGCTATAACCGCGAGACGCTTGAGGTCACCTACCGTGGTAAGACCATCTCGGACGTGCTCGACATGAGCGTCACCGAGGCACTGGCCTTCTTTGGGAATATCCCGCAGATTAAGCGCAAGCTCCAGACGCTGTACGATGTAGGCTTGGGCTACGTGAGCCTGGGCCAGCCCGCTACGACGCTCTCGGGCGGCGAGGCGCAGCGTGTGAAGCTCGCCAAGGAGCTTCATCGACGCCAGACGGGCAAGACGTTCTATATTTTGGATGAGCCGACGACCGGCCTTCATTTTGAGGACGTCCGCCAGCTGCTCGATGTGCTGCAGCGCTTGGTCGATGCGGGCAACACGGTGCTGGTGATTGAACACAACCTTGATGTCATCAAGGTTGCCGACCGCCTGATCGATATGGGCCCCGAGGGCGGTAACGGCGGCGGAACCGTCGTGGTTTCGGGCACACCGGAGCAGGTTGCGGACTGTCCGCAGAGTTATACGGGCAAGTTTTTGGCGCCGTTGCTCAGGCGTGACCGGGAGCGTCAGGCTCAACTTGATGCTCAATAAATAGGCGATTCAGTTTATGGGCGCCATCGACTCCTTGTGATTCGATGGCGCTTGCTGTGTCGAAGTGACGTATGCAGCCGAATTGGACATATACTTAATCCTTGCGTCCGAATGCGAGGGAAAGGATATGCCATGGCAAAGGCTGTAAAGACGCCAAAAACCAATGCGATGCGCGAGCTGGAAAGCGCCGGCATTTCCTATGTTCTACATACGTACGAAGACGATGGTGATGAGTCGGCGGGCCTGGGGGTCGCGATTTCGGAGCAGCTTGGCGAGGAGCCCGGACAAGGATTTAAGACCTTGGTCTGCGTGACGCCGTCCAACGACCACGTCGTGTGCTGCATCCCTGTTGCCGACGAGCTCGATCTAAAGTCCGCCGCGCGTGCCGCGGGGGAGAAGTCCTTGGCCATGATGCATGTGAAGGATTTGCTTGCGGCGACTGGCTACGTTCGCGGCGGCTGCAGTCCGGTCGGTATGAAAAAACGCTACCGGACGCTCATTGATGAGACATGTGTCCTTTGGGATACCATTTTTATTTCGGGAGGCAAGCGTGGTTATCAGCTTGAGCTTGCACCTGATGATTTAATTGCATTTTGCGGGGCGACGGTCGCCCCGATTACGAGAGAGGACTGAGCGATGCCGCAGGAAGAATTGAAGTGCGGAGCTCATTTTGCAAAAGAATCTGCGCCTCAGACACCCTCATCCGAAGCTTCTTCGTCGCGAGACGACACTGACGACATGGGCTCGTCGGACTACTCCACGGTTGGTCGTTCCGCCGGGCTTATGACCATCCTGACCATCGTGTCTCGCGTCACCGGTTTTATCCGCACGTGGGCAATGGCGGCCGCTATCGGCATGTCGCTGCTCTCGTCTTCCTATCAGGTCGCCAACAACCTGCCCAATATGCTCTACGAACTCGTGATGGGCGGCATGCTCGTGACGGCGTTTTTGCCCGTGTACATGGGCGTGAGGCGTGAGCAGGGTCGCGAGGCCTCTAACGAGTACGTGGGCAACCTGCTCGGTATTCTGCTATTGGTGCTGGGTGGCATTTCGTTGCTGGGGACCGTGTTCGCCCCGGGCTTTATCTGGACGCAATCGTTCCTTTCGGGTGACGGCGGCAGCATGGATACCGCTGCGTTCATGTTCCGTTTCTTTGCCATCCAGATTCTGTTTTATGGTTTGGGCTCGGTGTTTTCGGGCGTCCTCAACGCACACCGCGACTACTTCTGGTCGACGTTTGCCCCGGTCCTCAACAATGTGATCGTCATTGCGAGCTTTATGGGCTTTGCGCCCGTGTCCGCACAGTTTGGCGAACGTGCCGGCATCATCTTGATTGCGGCCGGTACGACCCTCGGTGTCTTTGTTCAGATGGCATGTCAGATCCCCGCGCTTGGCAAGCACGGCGTGCATCCCCATATCCATATCGACTTTAAGGACCCCGCACTGCGCCAGACGATTGCGCTCGGTATCCCGACGCTGCTCGCCACGGTGTGCATGTTTGTCTCGACTTCTATCACCAACGCTGCTGCGCTGGTGGTCCAGCCCGAGACTGGTCCTTCCGTCATCGCCTATGCGCGCCTGTGGTACACGCTGCCCTACGCGCTGATTGCCGCCTCGCTTTCGACGGCGCTCTATACCGAGCTCTCTCACGACGCACAGGAGAAGGATTACGACAGCGTCCGCACGGGCATTTCGCGTGGCGTCGCCCAGATGCTGTTCTTCCTGATTCCATTCGCGCTGTACCTGATTGTCTTCGCGCGTCCGCTCAACATGATCTACTGCGCTGGCAAGTTCGATGAGTCCGGTGTGGCGCTGGTGTCGGAGTTCCTTATCTACCTGGCACTTTCCCTGCCGCTCTACGGCGTGGTCGTGCTGATGCAGAAGAGCTTCTCTGCCTTGCTCGACATGAAGCCCTATAGCCGCTATTGTCTGTATTCCGCCATCGGCCAGGCCGGCTCGGTTCTGCTGTTTGGCGTTGTGCTGGGCTTCGGTATGCCGGCAATCGCGCTTTCGTATGTCGTCGACTACGTGATCTTGGTCGGTTGCTCGCTGTGGTGGCTGCGTCGTCGTCTGCGTGGTCTTCAGGTTAAATCTATCCTGCATGGCGGTTTCTTTGGCCTTTTGCTCGGTGGCCTGGGTGCTGCCGCAGGCGCCGGCGTCATGTGGGCGCTTGAGCACTTTGTCGGGGCACTTGGCGGCTCGATTCTGATTACTCTTGGCTACGTTTGCGTTGCGGGTGTCGTCTCGCTTGCTGTTACCTTTGGCCTTGCCGTCGTCCTTAAGATGCCCGAGGTCTCGGCGCTGATTCGTCGCAAGTAGGTGCGCGTGGCCGGTCACGACAACATTCCAACGCTTGCCGAGCAGGTTTCGCGCGTTCCCACGCAGCCCGGCTGCTACCTTTGGAAAGACGCCAAGGGCGATGTCATCTACGTGGGCAAGGCGAAAAACCTGCGCGCCCGTATGCGTCAGTACGTGACGCTGCAGGACGAGCGCCAGAAGATCCCGCTGATGATGCAGCTGGTGGCGAGCTTTGACTATATCGTGGTGGAGACCGAGCACGAGGCGTTGGTGCTCGAGCGCAATTTGATTGGTCAGTACCATCCGTACTTTAACGTCGACCTCAAGGATGACAAGAGCTACCCCTTTATCGCCATTACAAAGGGCGACCTGTATCCCGCTATCAAATACACGCGTGAGCGTCATAAGCCGGGAACGCGCTATTTTGGACCTTATACCGATAGCCGCGCGGCACGTGAGACGATAGATACGCTGCGCAAGGTTATCCCCATCTGCTCCGCATCCTGTGCGGAGTGGCGTCGTTGTCGCCGTATCGTCGAGTCCCACAAGGGCGAGGAAGACATCGTCAATATGATTTGCGCGCAAAACGGGCGCCCCTGCTTTGACTACCATGTCGGGCGCGGCCCGGGTGCGTGTGTCGGCGTGATTTCCCCGGCAGACTATGCCAAGAACGTCAAGCGTGTCGAGCGCTTTTTGTCGGGCCATCGCAAGGATGTCGTCGATGAGCTGACCTCCGAGATGACGGATGCCGCTGAGGCGCTCGACTTTGAGCGCGCGGCACGCGTCAAACGTCGTTTGGAGGTCATCAGGGGTCTGGACGATCGTCAGCAAGTCGTTTTTCCCTCCAGTGTCGATATAGATGTCATCGGTTTCTATCGCGAGGAGACCATCTCCGCCGCTTGCGTCTTCGTCGTTCGCGAGGGCCGAACAGTTCGCACCTGCGAGTTCATTCTCGACAAGGGTCTTGATGTTGACGAGGAAGAGCTCCAGTCGGGCTTTCTTAAGCGCTATTACGACGAGACGGCTGATATTCCAGCTGAGGTCAACCTTTCCGTCGATCTTGAGGATGCGGAAGCGCTGGGGGAGTGGCTTGCGGGCAAGCGTGAGCGTTCCTGCCATCTCCATAGGCCGCAGCGTGGCGAAAAGCACCGTCTGCTCGATATGGCATCCAAAAATGCGCGCCATGCCCTCATGCGCTACATGATGCGAACGGGGTACGCTGACGACCGCACCAATCAAGCGCTCCTGGAGCTCGAAAGTGCGTTGGCGCTGCCATCGCCGCCGTTGCGTATCGAGTGCTTCGATATCTCTACACTGCATGGCACCTTTACGGTCGCCTCGATGGTGGTGTTTACCAACGGGCGCGCCGACAAGAGTCAGTATCGTCGTTTTAAAATTCAGGCCGAATTGGACGAGGCAAACGACTTCGTGTCGATGTCCGAGGTTTTGGGACGACGTTATGCTCCCGAGCGCATGGCCGACGAGCGCTTTGGCTCGCGCCCCGATTTGCTCGTTGTCGATGGCGGTAAGCCGCAATTGACCGCTGCGATCAAGCAACTTGAGGCTCTTGGGCTCGATATACCAGTTTGTGGCTTGGCAAAGGCCGATGAGGAGGTTTTCGTGCCTTGGGACGAGACTCCCGTCGTGCTGCCGACCGGGTCCGCGTCGCTCTATCTAATTAAACAGGTGCGCGATGAATCGCACCGTTTTGCCATCACGTTCCATCGCGAATTGCGCGATAAAGCCATGACGGTTTCGGTACTCGATGACGTTCCAGGCGTGGGACCCACCAGAAAACGTGCCCTTATGCGCCATTTTGGCTCGATGAAGCGTTTGCGCGCGGCGAGCGAGCAAGAGATCGCGGAAGTTCGAGGCATTCCTGCCGATGTCGCCAAAGCGGTTCACGAGGCGCTCGTTGCATGGAATGCCGAGCGCGCCGAGGCGGCGGCAAAGCAATCCGAAAACTAAACACGCCTCAAAACAACTGATATACATGATTGCGTGATTTTCAATCATTTATTTCACGGCGATTACCAGCCGATTTCGGGTTTAATTAACGCTAAAACGTTTGACTAGCCATGGTGAACAACCCTGCTATCCTGCGGGTTGACGAAGACTGATATCTCACCTCGTCGATACATACTGTCTGGCGAATCGTTTGTCAATGAATTCGGTGAACGGTAGCAAATACCGTTCAAGCGTATGTATGTATCGGTCGCCGAGCGCGGCACCTCAGTTGGGTTCGTCGGTAGGTAAGGTATATATCGTCCGCAAGTTGCGCGGGGGCACGTCTAGGCGCTCCCGGGTAAGATTCTCTATTGATAGGAGAAGACATGGCCATCATCAACAAGGGTATGTCCAGGCGTTCGTTCCTCGGCCTCACCGGCAGCGTCGCTGCTGTCGCAGGGCTTGGTCTCACCGGCTGCGGTGGCAGCTCTAGCGACGAGGGTTCCGCTTCCGGTTCCACCGATTCCGCCAACCGTGGCGGCGGCGTGATCACCGCTGGTTCCGCTTACGCTCCGTCCAGCTTCGATCCCGCCAGCACCGGCTCCGCTGTGGGCCTGGGTGCTAACTGGCACGTCGTCGAGGGCCTCTACGGCATCGATTACCACGACTACAGCACCTTCAACGAGCTCGCCACCGACGATCCCAAGTCTGTGGACGACACCACTTTCGAGGTCACCATCCGCAAGGGCGCCAAGTTTTCCGATGGCACCGAGGTCACCGCTGACGATGTCGTTGCCTCCTACACCGCTTGCGCCGCTTCCGCTACCTATGCTCCGTTCTTCCAGCCCTTCGAGTCCATCGAGGCCAAGGACGCCAGCACCGTGACGGTCAAGACCAAGGTGCCCAACTTCTCCCTGCTCAAGGATCGTCTGGCCATCGTCCGCGTTACCCCGGCCACCCAGACCGAGGAGGATCGCGCCAAGCAGCCGATCGGCTCCGGCCCCTGGATGTACGACTCTATCTCCGATACCGAGATCACCCTGGTTCCCAACCCCGAGTACAACGGTGAGTATGCTGCCGAGGATAAGAAGATCCAGTACAGCATCCTGACCGACCCCACCGCTCGCGTTACCGCTCAGCAGGAGGGCTCCACGCTCGTTATGGAGCTCGTTACCGCTGACGCCGTCGACCAGCTCGAGAGCGCCGGCTGCAAGATCGATAACGTTCAGGGTTTCGGCACCCGCTTCATCATGTTCAACGTCGCCAAGGAGCCTTGGAACAACGTCAAGGTCCGTCAGGCTGTCATGTATGCGCTCGACACCGAGAAGATGGTCAGCAACACCTTCGCCGGCCTTGCCACCGCTGCCAGCTGCTACCTGCCCAAGAGCTTCACCAACTATCATGAGGCTTCCACGGTGTACAAGACCGACGCCAAGAAGGCTAAGAAGCTCATCGAGGAGTCTGGCATCACCCCGGGTGCCATCACCCTGCGCACCACCGACAACGAGCAGATTAAGGGCATGGCCGCCCAGGTCAAGAACGACCTCGACGCTCTCGGCTTCGATGTGACCATCCAGACCGATACCTCGCCGGCCACCTACGCTGCCATCGACGGCGGCGAGGCCTACGATATCCTCCTTGCCCCTGGCGATCCTTCCTGCTTCGGCGCCGACCCCGACCTGCTGCTCAACTGGTGGTACGGCGACAACGTCTGGATGCAGACCCGTTGCCCGTGGAAGGAGTCCGCTGAGTGGCAGAAGCTCCACGGTCTCATGGACGAGGCTCTTGCCGCTGAGGGCGACGAGCAGCAGAAGAAGTGGAACGAGTGCTTCGACATCATTGCCGACAACGCCGTTCTGTACCCCGTTGTCCACGTCAAGACCGTCTCCGCTTCCTGGGACGATCCGTCCACTGCGCCCAACGGCGAGGCCCTCGATGGCTTCAAGGGCATCGGCACGACGAGCATGTCCTTCAGGGGCGTTGCGACCGTCAAGGCGTAAGACTCGCTTGAGTCTGTATGCAGGATGTCGGCCGTTGGGACCGCATCCTCATAGTTGAAACAAAGACCCGGGCGGCAACGATGTCGCTCGGGTCTTGTAATGAGTATCCGTACTCATATACCAGTTGGTCCTACCGACAAAAGAAAGGGGAGAGAACGTGAACAACTTGCTACGTTTGATTGGAAGGCGTCTTGTGGCGCTGCCGATCATGGCATTGGGCGTCACCGTCCTGGTGTTCTTCCTTATGTCGTTCTCCAAGACCGACCCCGCCTACACGGCGTTGGGTGACGGTGCCTCGCCCGAGGCGGTTGCCGAGTACCATGAGAAGTATGGTCTGGACGACCCCTGGCCCGTGCGCTACGTGCGCTATATGGGCGATTTGATCCATGGCGACATGGGCACCTATGGTGCTGCTCGCAACTCCGTTGCCAAGCGCATCTCCACGGCCCTGCCCGTCACGATGCAGCTGACCTTCATCGGTCTTGCCATCGGTGCGGTCGTTTCGTTTTTGCTCGGCGTCATCGCGGCACTGTATCGCGACAAATGGCCGGACCAAGTGATCCGCGTCTTCTCCATCGCCGGCTTGGCAACCCCGTCGTTCTGGCTTGCCGTTCTGTTGATCCTGCTGTTCTCTTCCTACCTTAAGGTGCTCCCGGCATCGGGTGCTCTGCCTCACTTCACCACGAATCCGGTTGGCTATCTGGGACGTATGATTATGCCCGCTATCGCCTTGGCATTTCCGCTGACGGGCCAGATGACTCGTATCGTGCGTACCGCCATGGTCGAGGAGCTCGACAAGGATTATGTCCGTATGGCTCGCGGCGCCGGCGTTCCCGAGAAGGTCGTCGTCGGCATCAACGTTCTTCGCAATGCGCTGATCACCCCGGTCACCACCCTCGGTCTTAAGATCGGTTACCTCATGGGCGGCGCCGTCGTCATCGAGGTTATCTTCAACCTCCCCGGCATGGGCACCGCGATTCTGCAGGGCGTTCAGGGCAACGAGGCGAACCTGGTTCAGGGCGTCGTCATCGTCGTTGCTCTTGCCTTCATCATCATCAACATCGTGGTTGACATGCTCTACCTGCTCATCAACCCGCGCATCAGGACGGTGTAGATTATGGTAAAGATTCGAGAGAAGCAAACCGAGCAGCTCGAGAAGGCTGCCTCTAAGGGGCTCAAGCTCGGTGGCTGGAAGAAGATGACGCTGTCTTCTAAGATTGCAGCCGTCGTGCTGGTGCTGGTCGCCCTGACTGCGATTCTGGCGCCCCTTCTTGCCCCCTATAGCCCGGTCGAGATCTTTACGGCTCGCCAGGCTCCCGGCAACGGATTTATCTTCGGTACCGACGATAAGGGTCGCGACATTCTGTCGCGTATGCTCTACGGTGGTCGTTACTCGCTGATTATCGGCTTTGGCGCCACTGCCATGGCTCTGGTCTGCGGCTCGGTCGTGGGCGCCCTTGCAGCGGTTTCGCGCAAGGCCGTCTCCGAGACGATCATGCGTATCTTGGACATCATCATGTCCATCCCGGGCATCGCCCTCGCGGCCGTCTTCGTCTCCATCCTGGGTAACTCCGTGCCGTCGATCATCTTCGCCATCGGCTTTATGTACACTCCGCAGATTGCCCGTATCGTGCGCGCCAACATCGTGTCCGAGTACGGCGAGGACTATGTCCGCGCGGTCATCGTTTCCGGCGCCAAGGCTCCGTTGATTTTGATCAAGCATGTTCTGCGTAACTGCATCGCCCCGATCATGGTCTTCACCGTTACCCTGGTCGCCGACGCCATTATCTTCGAGGCCTCGCTGACCTTCATCGGCGCTGGTATCCAGGAGCCCACCGCTACCTGGGGCAACATCCTCGCCGACGCCCGCGGCGGCGTGCTCGCCGGCCGCTGGTGGCAGGCGCTGTTCCCGGGCCTGGCCATCATGATCACCTGCCTGGCGCTCAACATCCTCTCCGAGGGCATTACCGACGCCATGGCCGCTGCTCCCTCCGCCGCCCTGGATCCGACCGATTCCTCCAAGCGTCGCGAGGCCGACCTGCTGGTCTCCGACCCCGTTCGCGCCTACAAGGAGCAGGCCCAGTCCCTCTCCGCTCGTCTTGGCGCCCTGCGCGATGTCGAGCTCAAGCGTGACGATCGCCATGTGCCCGACGAGTCTGTCGAACCGATTCTCTCGGTCCGTGACTTCTGCATTCAGTTTGAGCATCACGGTGATATTAACGTCGTCGACCATGTCAACTTTGACGTCCGTCCTGGTCAGACCATGGGCCTGGTGGGCGAGTCCGGTTGCGGTAAGTCCATCACCACGCTGGCCATCATGGGCCTGACCGATGAGGACGAGCACCTTTCCGGCGAGGTCCTCTGGGAGGGCCGTGACCTGCTCAAGATGAGTAAGAAGGAGTGGTTCGGCCTGCGCGGTACCGATATCGCTATGGTCTATCAGGACGCCCTGTCCTCGCTCAACCCCTCCATGCTCATCTCTGCCCAGATGAAGCAGCTCACTAAGCGCGGCGGAACCCGCAGCGCCGAGGAGCTTCTGGAGCTCGTCGGCCTCGATCCCAAGCGCACGCTCGAGAGCTATCCGCACGAGCTTTCCGGCGGCCAGCGTCAGCGTGTCCTGATCGCTATGGCCCTTACCCGCGACCCCAAGCTGGTCATCTGCGACGAGCCCACGACCGCTCTGGACGTTACCGTCCAGAAGCAGGTCATCAAGCTGCTCAACGATCTTCAGGCCAAACTCGGCTTTGCCATGATCTTCGTTTCGCACGACCTGGCGCTGGTCGCCGAGGTCGCCCACAACATCACGGTTATGTACGCTGGCCAGGTTATCGAGCAGGCGCCCACCAAGGAGCTGCTCACCAACCCGATTCACGAGTACACCCGCGGTCTTCTGGGTTCCGTTCTGTCCATCGAGAGCGGTTCGGGCCGCCTGCACCAGGTGCCTGGCGCCGTTCCGAGCCCGCGCGATTTCCCCAAGGGCGATCGCTTCGCGCCCCGCTCGAGCCATCCGCGTATTGGCCTGGACACCCGTCCGGTCTTCAAGCGCGTGCCCGGCACCGAGCACTTCTATTCCGAGCTCCCCGACGAGGTGCTCAAGGCAAATGGTTTGACCCCTCACGCGGAGGTGATGTAGATGAGCGAGACCGCAGTCAACGGCGTCGAGCCGATCATCTTCCTTGATGACGTCCACGTCACCTTTAGGACCCGTACCGGCTCGATTCTGCACCCCAACCTGGTTCACGCCGTCCAGGGTGTAACGATTAAGCTCATGCCCGGTCAGACGATCGGCATCGTCGGCGAGTCCGGTTGCGGTAAGTCCACCACCGCCAACGTCATGTGCGGCCTGCAGGCCCCCACGAGCGGCAAGGTCTACTTTAAGGGCAAGGACGTTACCAAGCGTACCGCCGAGGACCGTCGCCACATGGGTCGCGTCATCTCGGTCGTGTTCCAGAACCCGGCCACGGCGCTCAACCCCCGCATGGTCGTTCGCGAGCAGCTGCTCGACCCCATGCGCGTCCACAACCTGGGTACCGAGGCCGAGCAGGAGGAGCGCGTCAAGGAACTCTTGGAGCTCACCGGTCTGCCCAGCTCCGCTGCCGAGGTTCTTCCCGGCCAGCTTTCGGGCGGCCAGCGCCAGCGCGTCGCAATTGCCCGTGCCCTGTCGCTGAACCCCGATGCCATCATTGCCGACGAGCCCACCTCGGCTCTGGACGTTTCGGTCCGCGCGCAGATTCTGAACCTGCTGACCGACCTTAAGAAGGAGCTCGGCCTGGCCATGGTGTTCATCAGCCATGACATCCAGACGGTCCGCTATATCTCTGACGACATCATCGTTATGAATGGCGGCAAGATCGTCGAGCAGGGCGAGGCCAAGCAGGTCTTCCAGCACCCCCAGGACCCCTACACCAAGATGCTGCTCGGCGCTGCGCCGTCGCTGCTGCATCCCAAGCTCGGCGAGTAGCCTCGCTTTCCCTCCCGTGCGCCCGGTTCCCTTGCCGGGCGCACCTCCGTTGCGTTTTCGAAAGGTTGGGTTCACGAGCCATGCCAAGTGCTCAGGAGCTACAACATCAATTTGGTGAATATCGAGGCGCCATGCCCCGTCCATCAGATTTCGATCTCTTTTGGAATGACCGCATGGCCGAGGCCGATGCCGTCGAGCTCGACTATGCGATCGAGGCGGCATCGGTCACCGATGCCGTGACCTGCCAGCTTTTCGACCTCTGGTATACCGGCATGTGTGGCGCTCGCCTGCATGCCAAGTACCTTAAACCCGTCTCGGACGAGCCCGTGCCATTGGTACTTCAGTTCCATGGGTATCCGGGTGCAAGCCGCAGCTGGTTTGAGCAGGCGTCGTTTGCGGGCATGGGCATGGCGCTCATCGCCCTCGACTGCCCCGGCCAAGGAGGTCCCTCCGAGGACATTGGTGGATTTGAGGGCACAACGGTCGCGGGCCATATCGTCGCCGGTATCGACGGTGATCCGGCCAACCTCTACTATGTCCGCTTGCACCAAGATATTCGCATCCTGTGCCGCATCGTTCGCGAGCTCGAGGGCATCGATCTTGCCCGTGTGTTTGTGAACGGCGCGTCGCAGGGCGGCGGTTTGGGCATTGCGACCTGTGCACTTAACAGCGAGCTTATCAATCGCGCCGCCATCCTCTATCCCTTCCTGTCGGATTTCCGCCTGGTCTGGGATTTGGATGCCGACGACATTGCCTACGAGGGCCTGCGCTATTGGTCTCGCTGGTTTGACGAGGACTCGACTCGTATCGACGAAGCCTATGCCAAGCTGGCGCACTTCGATTCCAAGAACTTTGCCCCTATGGTCAAATGCCCCGTGCTGTTTGGCACCGGCACAGCCGATACCGTCTGTCCGCCAGCGACGCAGTTTGCGGTCTATAACAACCTGACCTGTGAAAAGCGTCATGAGTTCTTTGAAGGCTTTGGCCACGAGGAGATTCAGGATTTTGACGATCTGATCATTCCGTTTTTCTGCAAGGGAGGGAAGGCTCATGTCTAAGTGCGAGAGCAATGTCGGCGAGCTGATTGTCCCCGACCTTGTGGGGATTCCCGGAACGGTTTCGTCAAGGCTCTCTGAATATCGGGACTGGCACGGTGATGTTCAGGCAGATGTTTCTGATTTGGAGACATGTGCGATGGATCTTGAGATTCAAGGCCTGGCCATTACGGCGATCGATTTCGCCAATCCGTATGCCCGCTACTCCGAGGTTTCCTTTGAGCTTGGTGGCGATGTGGTCCACGCACGTTTGATCGAGCCTGCCGGTCGCGCCCGAGCATCCGAGCTTGTGCCGCTATGTCTGATGTTTCACGACATCGACCGACCCGTGCGGGGATGGCATCACATGACGAGGTTTGCGGCCATGGGATATGCCGTGCTTGCGCTGGACGATGAGGCGATTGGACCCAGCGATCTGCGGCAGGGGATTACCTCGCCCGCTTTTGTCAGGCGCGTCCGTTGGGGCTGCGCGTTGGCGGAGGTCGCGCGCAATCTTGATGGCATGGACCCCGAACGCATCTTTGCATGGGGCGAGGGTCTTGGCGGCGGAGTCGCGCTGGCGGTTTCTGCTCTGGACGAGCGGGGCCTCGCCCGCACGGCGGTTGCCAATCCGCTTCCTGGCGGCCTCGAGGTGCTGTCGTCTCGGGTGCGCGGATCGGTGCTCATGGGCACATCGCTTATGGATACCGTGAGCGATCCCAAGGATCAGTTTGCCGTATTCAACGGTCTTGAGTGTGACCGGAGGCATATCATCTATGCAAAATACGCTCACGAGCGCATCAATGCGTTCGAAAACGAAGTCGTAGACTTTTTTAACCAAACGTTCTACTCGTGTTCTTTGGCCTAGACGGCCTGGACACTGCCAACAAGAGTGGGTGGCATAGGGCCGCCCGCCAGACAACTAAGGAGATTTTTGTGGCAACTCAGAAATTCACCGGCGTTATCCCTCCCGTCGTTGTTCCCGATACCGAAGATCATCAGCTCGATGTTGCCTCCTTTGAGCGCAGCATCAACCGCATGATCGATGCCGGCGTCGATGGCCTGTTCTTCTTGGGCTCTTCGGGTGAGGTCGTTTTCTCCACCGACGAGCGTCGTCGCCAGATCATCGCCGAGGCCGTCCGCATCGTCGACCACCGCGTGCCTGTTCTGGTCGGCATCATCGATACCGAGACCGAGCGCATGATTGAGCACGGCAAGGTCGCTCAGGAGCTGGGCGCCGATGCCCTCGTCGCCACCTGCCCGTTCTATGCCCTGCAGGGCATGACCGAGGTCGAGGAGCACTTCCGCATCCTGCACGAGGAGCTTGACCTGCCCATCTTTGCCTATGACATTCCCGTCTGCGTTCACACCAAGCTCCCCTGGAAGCTCCTTGCCAAGCTCGGCGCCGAGGGCGTCCTTGCTGGCGTCAAGGATTCCTCGGGTGATGACATCTCGTTCCGCTACCTCGTTCAGGAGAACGAGAAGAACGGCCATCCGATGAGCATCCTCACCGGCCACGAGGTTGTTGTCGACGGCGCTTACCTCGGTGGCGCCGACGGCTCTGTCCCGGGTCTCGCCAACGTTGAGCCCGAGGGCTACGTTCGTCAGTGGAAGGCCGCTCAGGCTGGTGACTGGGCTACCGTCAAGGCCGAGCAGGATCGCCTCAATGAGATTTCGCACATCTGGGATGTCACCTCGGGCGTCCAGGGCTATGCCGGTGGCGTCGGCGCCTTCAAGACCGCTATGAACCTCATGGGTATCTTCGACAGCCCGACCATGCCGCGCCCGGTGAAGGCCATGACCGGCGAGAACGTCGAGGCTATTAGGAAGGTCCTCCAGGACAACGGCCTCCTGTAAAGCTTTCCCAGGCACCCGACCTCGCCGTTCAACCGTGTGGCCATGACTATTAGGTCAATGGCCACACGGTTTCTCGGCGATCTTGGGCACCTGGATAACCTTTACTGCGCTGTGACGGCTAGCCTGACGGCGCATTTCCTATAGTTGTTTTTTATCTCCGAAGGAGAGCGACATGGAGAACAAGTACGTCTGTTCTGTCGATATCGGCGGAACTAAGATCGCGACTGCCATCATGGAGTACGCGGCTGACGGTAGTGTGCCCCATCCCGTTTTTGAGGCCGAGGTTCCCACCGAGGCCCAAGAGGGCGGCGAGGCCGTCTTCCAGCGTATCGAGGCGTCCATCAAGGCTGCTCTCGAGGCGAATCCCGATGTCGAGGTCCTTGGCGTCGGTGTCGGTGCCGCCGGCGTCGTCGATCCCAAGACGGGCGCCATCGCGTATGCCAACGAGATCATGCCCGGCTGGTCCGGCGTTCAGTTGGGGCCGCGTCTGCGCGAGGATCTCGGTCTTCCCGTTGCCGTTGTAGGCGACGTGCAGGCTCATGCTCTGGGCGAGGCCCACTGGGGCGTCGGCAAGGGCAAGTTCTCCGTCTTGTGTCTTGGCATCGGTACGGGCATCGGCGGCGCATATGTCGAGAACGGGCGCGTGATGCAGGGCTTCCATGGTGCTGCTGGCCATATGGGCCACATCGAGTGCTCGGCTGCCGCCGGCATTCCCTGCGCCTGCGGGCGTTCCGGCCATCTGGAGTCGGTTGCTTCGGGCACTTCCATTGGTCGTATGTACGATGAGCGCTTTGGCCGTGTCGACCCCAGCCGTCCTTCGGTCGGTCGCGATGTGAACGACCTGTGCCGTGCAGGCGACGCAAAGGCGACCGAGGTCATCCATGATGCCGGCTTTGCGTTGGGTGCCAGCTTGGGCTCGCTCGCTAACATCCTGGACCCTGAGGTCATCGTGCTTTCGGGCGGCGTGATTCACCAAGGTCCCGATTGGCGTTCGCAGACGTGGAAGGATTCGGTGCACGAGGGCTATGCCAGCCAGGCGCTCGATCCGCTTCAGGACACGCCGATCCTCATCGGTTCTCTGGAGGGCGATGCTCCGCTCATCGGTGCCGCTGAGCATCTTCTTGCCTCGTTGAAGTAAACATAACTACCAAGTGCGCCTTCTGAGGTGCCGCAGATTGACGTGAAAGAGGAGCGAAGCGTACTTCGGTACGCGAGCGACGGTTTGAACGTCAAGGTGCGGTGTCTCAGAAGGCTGTTTTGAGAAAGGTTGAGTCGAACATGACCGTTGATCCTTTGATCCAGTCCCTGAAGGGCAAGCTCGTCGTGAGCGTTCAGGCGTATATGGGCGAGCCGCTTCGTACGCCCGAGACCATGGCTCAAATGTCTCGCGCTTGCGAGCTTGGCGGCGCCGCCGCCATTCGCTGTCAGGGCCTTGCCGACATTGCCGCCATTAAGGGTCGCTGTGAGGTTCCTGTTATCGGCCTGTGGAAGGATGGGCACGAGGGCGTTTACATCACGCCGACGCTGCGTCACGCTCGCGCCTGCGTTGCCGCGGGTGCCGATATCGTGGCGATCGATGCCACCGATCGTCCGCGTCCCGATGGCAAGACCGTCGAGGACACCTTCCGTCCGCTGCACGAGGAGGGTGTGCTCCTGATGGCGGATTGTGCCACCATCGAGGACATTCGCCGTGCGGTTGATATGGGCTTTGACCTGGTATCCACCACGCTTTCTCACGGCGTCGCCGCCATCGACTGCACCATGGCCGATGGCCCCGACCTGCCACTCCTGCGTCAGGCGACCGAGGAATTCCCCGGTCTTCCCATCATCTGCGAGGGCCGCGTGCACACGCCCGAGGAGGCTCGCGCTGCGATCGATGCTGGCGCCTGGGCAGTTGTCGTGGGCACTGCCATCACGCACCCCACGAGTATTACGAGTTGGTTCAAGGCTGCGCTTGAGGCGTAAGACAGGCCTCGTATCCGCTCGGGGCGGTATACTCAATATAGGCAATTGACCGCGCGGGATCCGGGTTGCTGGGTCCCGCGCTTGTTTTTGGGAGGCAGCACATGCAAAAGGGAGATGCCATGGATGCGGCGGAGCGCTCGGAGCGCATCCCCGATATCGTCATCATCACCGGAATGTCCGGATCGGGCCGCACACAGGCCATGCACGTGTTCGAGGACATGGGCTATTTTTGCATTGATAACCTGCCTCCGCGTCTCATCGCCCAGCTTGCCGAGCTCGTCGGCATCAATACGGGCGTGGGCAGGCATCTCGCCGTCACCTGCGATTTGCGTAGCCAGGGACTGTTTGACGAGTTGCTCGATGCGGTCGCCGCGCTCGAAGAGCGCGAGATGAGCTGCGACATCGTGTTCCTGGAGGCTTCTGACGAGGTGCTGATTCGTCGCTACAGCGAAAATCGCCGCCGTCATCCCATTGCCAAGCCGGGGGAGACTACGGCCGATGCCATTCAGCGCGAGCGCCTTCAGCTGCAGGGCGTGCGCGATCGAGCCGATATGATTATCGACACGAGTCGTCTGCGCACCTCTGCGCTGCGCAACAAGCTACGTATGGCATTTTCCGAGCTGTCCGACCAACAGCTCATGGACGTCCATGTGTTCTCGTTTGGCTTTAAGCACGGCATGCCCGTCGAGGCGGACATTATGATCGACGTCCGCTTCCTGCCCAATCCGTTTTACGATCCCGAGATGCGCACGATGACCGGTCTCGATAAAAAGGTCTCCGATTTTGTTCTGGACCACCCCAAGACGCAGGAGTTTTGGAAGGCTTGGACACAGCTGCTCGATACGGTGATGCCGGGCTATATCGCGGAGGGTAAGCCGCAGCTTTCTATCGCCATCGGCTGCACGGGCGGACAGCACCGTAGCGTCGCCATTGCCGAGGCCACGGCCCGTTACCTGGAAGGCGCCCAGTATCACGTGAGCATCTCCCACCGCGACCTGTCGCGCGCCAACACGAAGGCATAGGCCTGCATGTCGTTCACCGCTGAGGTGCGCGACGAGCTTGCGCGCTGCGAACCCGAATGTGAATACTGCGATTTGTCGACGCTTGCCGCCCTGACGCGTGTGAGCGGTACGCTTTCGTTGGCCGGCTCCGGGCGGTTTCGTTTGACGGTCGCGACCGAGACGGGAGCCGTCGCGCGCACGATGATCACGCTGACGCATCGCATCCTTAAGCTCAAAACGGAATTCACCGTTCGTAAATCGGTCTTGCATAAGGTCCGTAACTATCTCATTACCCTGCCCGATCAACCCGACTTGGACAAGGCTCTGGTGCTGCTGGGCATTCTAGACCGCAGAGGAGGGCTCGTCGCTGGTGTTCCCCGACACATCGTTGCCCGTCCCTGCTGCAGGCTTGCCTACATCCGCGGCGCGCTCATCGCGGGCGGCTTCGTGGCCGATCCACGCGGCGATTTTCATTTGGAGATCGCGGTGCAGGGCGAGCAATATGCCAAGGGGCTTTGCGACCTGTTGGGGCAGATTGGGGTCCATGCTCGTGTTAATGCGCGGCGGGGGTCATATGCCGTGTACATTAAGAGCGCCGAGGAAATCGAGCATTTATTAAAGCTGATTGGTGCCAAGCGCAGCGTTGCCGAGATTGAGGAGGCGCGCGCGGTCAAGTTGGTTAAGAACGATGTGAACCGTCGCGTGAACGCCGAGCTCGCCAACCAGACCAGAAGCGCCGGTGCTGCCCAACATCAGCTTGCGCTTATCGATGAGCTCGAGCAGCGCGGCCTTCGCGATGCGCTTCCGGATGCCTTGGCGGTCTTTTGCGACCTGCGCGAGCGCTATCCCGATCTGTCGCTGCGTGATTTAGGGGAGATGGTTGACCCTCCCTTGTCGAAGTCGGCCCTCTACCATCGAGTTTTGAGGCTTGAAAAGCTCATTGAAGCAAACCGGTAGTTTAAAGTATCGACTTATATACGGATTTAGCTGCTATTTTATTCTTTAAAACGTTTTAACGTAAATTTGATTTTCAATTTCGACTATTCTCGTGAAATTCAAGTCAAAAAAAAGGTATATTAGGCGAGTGGTTAGTTTGTGGGCCTCAACGGCGGGCGCTGTAGCTTGCGGGGGCCTTACGAAAGGAGACACAATGGCAGTAAAGGTTGCTATTAACGGCTTCGGTCGCATCGGTCGTCTGGCTTTCCGTCAGATGTTCGGTCATGAGGGCTCCGAGATCGTCGCTATCAACGACCTCACCTCTCCCGATATGCTCGCTTACCTGCTGAAGTACGACTCCACGCAGGGCAACTACGCTCGCGATCACGAGGTCGTTGCTGGCGAGGATTCCATCACCGTTGACGGCAAGGAGATCAAGATCTACAAGGAGGCCGACGCCAACAACCTGCCTTGGGGCGACCTCGACGTCGACGTCGTTCTCGAGTGCACCGGCTTCTACACCAGCAAGGCTAAGGCTCAGGCCCACATCAACGCTGGCGCCAAGAAGGTCGTCATCTCCGCTCCGGCCGGCAGCGATCTGCCCACCATCGTGTACAACGTCAACCACGAGACGCTGACCGCTGAGGACAACATCATCTCCGCTGCTTCCTGCACCACCAACTGCCTCGCCCCGATGGCCAAGGGTCTGAACGACTTCGCTCCCATCGTGTCCGGCATCATGACCACCATTCACGCCTGGACCGGCGACCAGATGCCGCTCGACGGCCCGCAGCGCAAGGGCAACAAGCGTCGTAGCCGCGCCTGCGCCGTCAACATCGTCCCCAACACCACCGGTGCTGCCAAGGCTATCGGCCTGGTTCTCCCCGAGCTCAACGGTAAGCTCATCGGTGCCGCCCAGCGCGTCCCGACGCCGACCGGCTCCATCACCAACCTCTACGCTGTCGTTGACAAGAAGGTCACCGTCGACGAGGTCAACGCCGCTATGAAGGCCTACGCTTCCACCATCTCCGAGACCTTCGGTTACAACGAGGACGATATCGTCTCCACCGACATCATCGGCGAGACCCACGGCTCCATCTTCGACGCCACTCAGACCATGTGCTCTGACCTCGGCAACGGCCAGACCCTCGTTCAGGTCACCTCTTGGTACGACAACGAGAACTCCTACACCTCTCAGATGGTCCGCACCATCAAGTACTTCGAGAAGTTCGTTGCTTAATTTAGCTTTTAGCGAATAGCTCGTTGAGCGTCTAAAGAAGGGCGCGGCCTCATAGGGCTTACACCCTAGGGTCGCGCCCTTTTTATAGGAAATCGTCTGCCGTAATGGGAGGCAGACACGTACGAAAGGTAGAAGCAAACATGGCCTTTACCAAGAAGACCGTCCGCGACATCGATGTCGACGGCAAGCGCGTTCTCGTCCGCGTTGACTTCAACGTGCCTATCAAGGATGGCGTCGTTGGCGATACCACCCGCATCAAGGCTGCCCTGCCCACCATCAACTACCTCGTTGAGCACAACGCTCGCGTCATCCTCATGAGCCACCTCGGCCGTCCCGATGGCACCGGCTTCCAGCCCGAGCTGTCCCTCGAGCCCGTCGCCAAGAAGCTCGCTGAGCTCTCTGGTCTCGATGTTGCCTTTGTCGCCGACACCTACGGCGAGAAGGCTGCTGAGGCTGTTGCCGCCGTCGAGCCGGGCAAGGTCCTCGTTCTCGAGAACGTCCGTTTTGACAAGCGTGAGAAGAAGAACGATCCCGAGATCGCCAAGAAGCTCGCTTCCTATGGTGACGTCTTCGTTCTCGATGCCTTCGGCACCGCTCACCGCGCCCAGGGTTCCGTCGTGGGCCCCGCCGCTTACCTGCCTGCCGTCGCCGGCTTCCTGCTCGAGAAGGAGGTCGACACGCTGACCGGCATCTTCGCCGAGCCCGAGCGCCCCTTCGTCGCTATCGTCGGCGGTTCCAAGGTTTCCTCCAAGATCGGCGTTCTCGATCACCTCATCGACTCCGCTGATACCCTGATCATCGGTGGCGGCATGGCCTACACCTTCTTCCTGGCTCAGGGTCTGACCGTCGGTCAGTCCCTCAAGGAAGAGGACTGGGTCGAGCGCGCCGGCGAGATGCTCAAGAAGGCCGAGGAGAAGGGCGTCAAGATCCTGCTCCCCATCGACAACCGCGTTGCCGATCACTTTGGCGAGGACGCTGTCCCCGAGGTTGTCGCTTCCGACGCTATCCCCGACGATCGTGAGGGCATGGACATCGGCCCCAAGACCGAGGAGCTCTACGCCGAGGCCGTCAAGGGCGCCAAGACCGTGTTCTGGAACGGCCCCATGGGCGTCTTCGAGTTCGACAACTTCGCTCACGGCACCCAGGCTATCGCCGAGGCCGTCGCCGAGGCCGACTGCACCTCGATCATCGGCGGTGGTGACTCTGTCGCGGCTGTCAACAAGTTCAACCTGGCCGACAAGATGAGCTGGATCTCCACCGGTGGTGGCGCTTCCATGGAGCTCGTCGAGGGTAAGGCCCTGCCCGGAGTGGAGGCGCTTCTCGATGCCTAATCGCACCCTTCTTATCGCTGGTAACTGGAAGATGAACAACGACGTCGCCGAGGCCGCCAAGCTCGCCGACGAGCTGGCTCAGGCTCTGCCCGAGGTTCCGGCTGGCGTCGAGGTGCTCGTCTGCCCTCCGACCATTGACATCACCACGGTTCATGACCGTATTCAGGCTGCCCCCATCGCCCTCGGTGCTCAGAACGTGTACTGGGAGGCCAAGGGTGCCTTCACCGGTGAGTCCTCTTGCGACATGCTCAAGTCCGCTGGCTGCACCTACTGCATCATCGGTCACTCCGAGCGTCGCGACTACTTCCACGAGACCGACGAGGATCAGAACAAGAAGGCCAAGGCCCTCGTTGCCGCCGGTCTTGTTCCCGTCTTCTGCTGCGGCGAGTCCCTCGAGGTCCGCGAGGCTGGCACCTATGTCGAGCACGTCGTGAACCAGGTCAAGGCTGGCCTTGCTGGTCTTGAGATCACCTGCCCCAAGCAGGTCGTCGTCGCCTACGAGCCCATCTGGGCCATCGGCACCGGAAAGACCGCTACCGCTGAGGACGCCCAGGAGGTCTGCGGCGCTATCCGTGAGACCCTCAAGGAGATGTTTGGCGAGGAGCTCGCCGACGGTATCCGCGTCCTGTACGGTGGTTCCGCTAAGCCCGGCAACATTGCCGAGCTCGTCGCCAAGCCCGACGTTGACGGCGCCCTCGTGGGCGGCGCTTCGCTCAAGGCTGCCGACTTCGCCTCTATGGTCGTCAAGGCAGGCGAGTAGGACATATGGCACAGCGTCATCTTCCTGCACTCCTGATCATCATGGATGGCTGCGGCCTTGCTCCGGCCGATGGCGAGAACGCCGTCGCCGCTGCCAAGACGCCCTTCCTTGATAGCCTGTACGCTCAGTATCCCCACACCACGCTCGGTGCTTCGGGCGAGGACGTGGGCCTTCCCGACGGTCAGATGGGCAACTCCGAGGTAGGCCACCTCAACATCGGTGCCGGCCGCATCGTGTTCCAGGAGCTTTCGCGCATCAACAATGCCATCAAGGACGGCTCCATCGCCAAGAACGAGGTCTTCGTCAAGGCCATGGACGATGTCAAGGCCGAAGGCAAGACTCTCCACCTCATGGGCCTTATGAGCCCTGGCGGTGTTCATTCTCACATGAACCACGTCGAGGCTCTGGTCAAGATGGCTGCCCAGCATGGCGTCAAGACCGTTCGCGTCCACGCCTTTATGGATGGCCGTGACGTCGACCCGCAGTCCGGTGCCGGCTACATGAGTGAGTTCTGCGCCTTCCTGGCTAAGATCTCCGAGGAGACCGGTTGCGACGCTCGCGTTGCCACCGTTTCGGGCCGCTATTGGGCCATGGACCGCGACAACCGTTGGGAGCGCATCCAGCGCGCCTACGACGTCATGGTCAACGCGTCCGATGCCGATACCGATCCCGTTGCCGGTATCAAGGCCTACTACGAGAAGGATCCGCGCGGCGACGAGTTCGTCGAGCCCTTCGCTGCCCACAACGAGGGTATCCACGAGGGCGACGCGGCCATCTTCTTCAACTTCCGTCCCGACCGCGCTCGTCAGATGACCCGCGTGTTCACGGACAAGGAGTTCGACGGCTTTGAGCGCGAGCAGATCAAGCTTTCGCACTTTGTGACGATGACCGAGTACGATCCGACGTTTGACGTCGAGGTCGCCTTCCCCAAGACGTTCCCCGAGAACGTTCTGGCCGACGTTATCGCCGCCAATGGCCTCAAGCAGCTGCACACCGCCGAGACCGAGAAGTACGCCCACGTGACGTTCTTCCTCAACGGCGGCATCGAGGAGCCCAAGGAGGGCGAGGAGCGCGTGCTCGTCGCTTCCCCCAAGGTCGCTACCTACGATCTGCAGCCTGAGATGAGCGCTCCCGAGGTTACCGAGAAGCTCGTCGCCGCAATCAACGAGGATCGCGCTGATTTCTACATCGTGAACTTCGCGAACTGCGACATGGTTGGTCACACCGGTGTCTTCGACGCGGCCGTTAAGGCCGTCGAGGCTGTTGACGATGCTTTGTCCAAGGTTGTCCCGGCGATTCTCGCCAAGGGCGGCTTTGCGCTGATTACCGCCGACCATGGTAACGCCGACCACATGTTTGACGTTGCTTCCGACGGTTCCAAGCATCCGTTTACGGCTCACACCACCAACCGCGTGCCGTTCATCATCGTTGATGAGAAGGCCAAGCTCACCGGTATCGAGGACGGCCGTCTTTCCGATATCGCTCCGACCATGCTCACCATGGCTGGTATTGAGCCTTCCGCCGAGATGACGGGTCGCGTGCTCGCCACCGAGGCCTACTAGAAAACAAATATCGTTTTCTAGTAAGGGGGTTGTCCACAACTGGACGACCCCCTTTTTTTGGTATTTCTGCCATTTCTACCCCGTCCCTAAATGGCAGGTGGGGGAGTGTTGGGGGTTGTGGTACAGTACTGGAGTTTGAATTGTTCTATTAAGGAGCTTATCTATGGGTCCGTTCCAGATTCTTCTGTTTGTCGTTTGGGCTGTTTCTGCTGTGGCACTGACGATTCTCGTTCTGATGCATTCCGGTAAGGGTACCGGCGTTTCGGATATGATCGCTAGCTCGCTGTATAACTCCAGCTCTGCCACGGGCGTCATGGAGCAGAACCTCGATCGCCTGACGGTAATTATGGCCGTCGTTTTTGCCGTGTGTGTCGTTCTGTGCATGTTCTTCTTCCCGCAGGGCATCGTCGGCTACTAAGCATCGGCGTTTATACGTTTGTAAAGGGTCCCGTATGTGCGGGGCCCTTTTTGTTTACAGACTTGTAACAGAGTCAAAATATCCCCACATACTTCGCCCAACTAAAGAAATTCTCGACCGTTAACCGGAATTAGCCCCAAATCGTGCATAAAATGCGCTACTGTATTGCAAAACGTTGGTCTGTTGTGCATAACCAGCCATAGCAGCGGGCGGCGTTTTGATGGTTCGGATCGGATTGTCTCGACATATGTCCGACTGAACATTTCTTTGTCCTGTCTCATAAGGAGGATGGCATGGCTGATTCTATGTTCCACCAGCCCGTTATGGGTCGTCGCGCCTTTGTTGGCGGCACCCTCGCTGCGAGCTCCATGGCTTTTCTTGCCGCGTGCGGCAAGAAGGGCGGCGACGCTTCCGGATCTGACTCCGGTTCGACGCTGAACTTCTACATCAACAACCCGGTCTGCATCGACCCCTACAACGTCCAGGAGGATCAGGGCACTCAGGTCGAGTACCAGCTCTTCGACGCTCTGACGGAGTACGACCCCGAGAAGGGCGAGATCGTTCCGCTGGCTTGCGAGTCCTTTGAGGCTAACGACGACGCCACCGAGTTCACCTTCAAGATCAAGAAGGCTAAGTTCCACAACGGTGACGACGTTACCTCCAAGTCCTTCAAGCTCGGTTGGGAGCGTCTAGTCAACACCAAGTCGGCCATCGCCACCGAGTATGGTCCTTCCGAGGTCTCCTATCACCTTTCCATGGTTGAGGGCTATGACGATCTGCTTGCCGGCAACGCTACCGAGCTCAGCGGTGTTACTTGCCCCGACGATGAGACCCTCGTCGTCAAGCTGTCTTCCGCTTACGCCGACTTCCCCTTCGTCGCCTCTCACCCGGCTCTGTCCCCGGTTCCCGAGTGCGCCGAGTCCGATGTCAAGAGCTTCTACCTTGCCCCGGTCGGTAACGGCCCGTTCATGATGGACGGTAAGTGGGAGGATGGCCAGGAGATCAACCTCAAGAAGTTCGATGATTACTATGGCGACAAGGCCAAGATCGATGGCATCCACTTCCAGGTCATCAAGGACATGGAGACCGCTTACAAGGAGTTCCAGGCCGGTAACCTCGATGTCTGCGACGTTCCCGTTGCTCAGATCGACGCCGCCAAGAAGGACCGTGGCGAGTCCAAGGACGGCTACACCATGGGTGACGGCGAGCATATGCTGCTCGGTGCCGAGCCTTCCACGTACTATCTGACCTGCAACACCACGGCCGAGCCGTTCAATAACGCCGACCTGCGCAAGGGCATCTCCCTGGCCATCAACCGTGAGGCCATCTGCAAGACCATCTTCAAGGGTACCCGTACCCCCGCCGACGGTATTGTTCCTCCGGGAATCGCCGGCTACAAGGAGGGCGCATGGGAGTTCTGCGCCTATGACGTCGACAAGGCTAACGAGTACCTCGACAAGGTCGCTCCCGCTGGCGCTAACGGCGATCGTGGCATTAGCGTGACCCTTTCCTACAACCAGGACGGTGGTCACAAGGAGATCATGGAGTCCATCATCGGCGACCTCGCCAAGGTTGGCGTTACCGCTGTCTCCGATACCCCTGAGTGGTCTGCCCTGCTCGAGCAGTATCAGAACTTCAACTATCAGTTCGGCCGTCTGGGCTGGATCGCCGATTACCCGATCATGGACAACTTCCTGTACCCGCTGTTCCACTCCGACTCCCTCGGTGGCGACAACCGCTCCGGTTACAGCAACCCCGAGTTCGATGCCGAGGTCGACGAGGCCCGCACCACGGTTGATGACGAGGAGCGCATCGCCAAGATGCGGGAGGCCGACGCCATGGTCGCTGCTGACTGCCCGGTTATCCCGGTGATGTTCTACACGCACACCATCGCTGGCTCTGACCGCGTCAAGCATCTCTATGTTGATCCGCAGAAGCACGCCGATCTGGGTACCGCCGAGCTCGCCTAAGGGTTTTGCAGCTTCCGTGAGGGTCAAGTATTTACGTAGACCTCATGGGAAACATACAGTTCTCCCTAACCTGGGGTAAACTGGCTGATGGTAATTTTGGGATGCCGGTCTGGCGATCGGCATCCCATTTAGGTTAATCCCTAGATAGGGGAGTGGTATGGGTAAGTACATCGTTAAACGTGTGCTTCAGTTCATCCCGGTATTTTTGGGCGTTACGCTGATTCTGTTCGCCCTCCAGAACATCGTGCCGGGAGATCCGATCAAGCTGATCGGTGGAGACAAGGCTCTGTCCCCCGAGGTGGAGCTTCAACTTCGCGTGCGCTATCACCTGGTCCAGGCGGACGAGGACGGCAACGCGATCCTTGACGAGAACGGCGATCCCGTTCAAACGTCGCTCGTGGACCGTTACTTGTATTACATGAACGGCCTGCTTCATGGCGATCTGGGCAATTCGTACCAGCGCAAGCTGCCGGTTACGGAAATCTTTGCCCAGAAGTATCCGTATACGGTCAAACTTGCCGCGTGCGCCATCGTGCTCGAGGCGATCATGGGTATCGGTGCGGGTATCATTTCGGCGGTTAAGCGTTATTCCTTCTGGGATATTTTGGTAACGCTCACCACGTCGATTCTCGTTGCCGTCCCGGCCTTCTGGCTCGGTATGTTGCTGCAGCTGTTCTTTGGCGTCATCCTTAAGGATGCCACCGGCGGTGCATTCTCCATGCCGATCTCGGGTGCCGGCGGTTCCAGCTCTCAGTATCAGGATTGGATGCACTATGTGCTTCCGACCATTACGCTGGCTTCGGTTTCGACCGCTTATGCCGCCCGCATTATGCGCTCGCAGCTGCTTGACGTCATGAACCAGGATTACATCCGTACGGCAAAGGCCAAGGGTCTCTCCAATCGCGCGATCATTATCAAGCATGCGCTTAAGAATGCACTCATCCCCGTCGTTACCTATATTGGTGTCGACTTCGGCGGCATGCTTTCGGGCGCCATCCTGACCGAGACGGTCTTTAACTGGCCCGGCATCGGCTTCGAGGTCTACCGCGCCATTAGCATGCGCGACTGGCCCATCGTTATGGGCGGCGTTACGCTCATTGTTGTCGTCGTTATGGTGATCAACCTGCTCGTCGACATTAGCTATGCATTCCTCGACCCGCGCATCCGCCTTGGCGGTCCGTCGGATAAGGCCTAAGGGAGGTACGTCTCATGCAGGAAACTGATTCTCAGTCTCAGGAGCAGGCTACCGCCACCAAGGCCGCATCTGCTCCCGCCAAGTCCCGCACGCTGTGGGGCGACGCTTTTAAGCGTCTTCGTAAGAACAAGCTCGCCGTTATCGGTGTCTGCTGGATCATCATCGTTGTTGTGGTCGCCCTGACCGCCGATCTGTGGGCTAAGCCCTGGCTCGGTTCGCCGACGGCTTCCGACTCGACCACCATGGCCGAGACGTCGCTGCTGGCTCCGTGTGCCGAGCATCCGTTTGGCACCGACTCTCTTGGTCGTGACATTCTCGTCCGTGTTATCTACGGTGCACGCGTTTCGCTTTCCGTCGGTATTATGGCCACCGCCATCTCTACGGTGATCGGTCTGGTCATGGGCGCCCTGGCCGGTTTCTATGGCGGCATCTGGGATACGATCATCATGCGCTGTGCGGACATCTTCCTGGCGTTCCCGTACGTGCTGTTCGTTGTTGCCATGATTGCCGTTATCGGTCGTGGTCTTCAGAATGTCTTTATCGCCATCGGCATTCTCGGCTGGCCCTCGATTGCCCGTGTCTTC
Organism: Collinsella sp. TM06-3; assembly: GCF_003436395.1. Classification (NCBI taxonomy): domain Bacteria; kingdom Bacillati; phylum Actinomycetota; class Coriobacteriia; order Coriobacteriales; family Coriobacteriaceae; genus Collinsella; species Collinsella sp. TM06-3. The sequence goes on from NZ_QSPG01000018.1 coordinate 39,043, forward strand.
CGATCTGCGATCCTAACGGTCAAAGAGAACGATTATGTTGACGCCGCTCGCGCTATGGGTGCATCCGATGCGCGTATCGTTATGCGCCATATCTTCCCGAACTCCGTTGCTTCTATCGTGGTCTATGCGACCATGAACATTGGCGGCGCTATTCTGACCGAGTCTGCCCTGTCCTTCCTCGGCATGGGCGTTATCCCGCCTACGCCTTCGTGGGGCTCCATGATTCAGGACGGTCAGCAGTATCTTCTGACTGCTCCCTGGATGATGATCATGCCCGGTCTGGCAATTCTCTCGACGGTGCTCGCCTTCACCCTGCTGGGTGACGGTCTGCGCGACGCCCTCGACGTCAAGATGAAGGACGCATAAGGATGAAGAAGAACAAGAACTATGTGGACCTGAGGGACCAGCCGGTTCCCGAGGGCCAGCACCTGCTCGAGGTCGATGACCTTAAGATGTATTTCCACACCGAGGATGGCGTCGTTCGCGCCGTCGACGGTGTGTCCTACACGCTCGATCGCGGTGAGACCCTGGGTGTCGTCGGTGAGTCCGGCTCTGGTAAGTCCGTGACCGCCATGACCATCATGGGCCTCATTTCGATGCCTCCGGGAAAGATCGAGGGCGGCGACGTTCGCTATCGCGGTCGTTCTATCCTCGAAATGACCGAGGAAGAGATGCAGCACATTCGCGGTAACGATATCGCGATGATCTTCCAGGATCCTATGACCTCCTTGAACCCGGTCTATAAGATCGGCAAGCAGGTGGGCGAGGGCCTTCGTCTGCACCGTGGCTATTCCAAGCAGGAGGCGCTCAAGCGCGCTACCGAGCTTTTGGACCTCGTGGGTATCCCCGAGCCCGAGAAGCGCGTCAATGAATATCCGCACCAGTTCTCCGGCGGAATGCGTCAGCGTGTCATGATCGCTATGGCTCTTGCCTGCGACCCCGATATCCTGATTGCCGACGAGCCCACGACTGCCCTGGACGTTACCATTCAGGCTCAGATTATTGAGCTTATGCAGGAGATGCAGGAGAAGAACGGCAACGCCATTATCATGATTACCCATGACCTGGGCGTTGTCGCCGATATGGCCGACAAAATCATGGTTATGTACGCCGGCCGTCCCGTCGAGTTCGGTACTGCTGAGGAAATCTTCTACGAGAGCCGCCATCCCTACACCTGGGGTCTTATTCGCTCCATCCCGGAGCAGGCCATCGATGAGAAGAAGCCGCTGACGCCGATTCACGGCAACCCGCCTTCGCTCATGAACCTGCCCGAGGGCTGCGTCTTCTCTCCTCGCTGCCCCTATGCGACGGACAAGTGCCGCAAGCAGCGCCCCGAGCGCGTTGTTACCGAGTCCGGCCACTATTCTGCGTGCCATTATTCCGGTGACCCCGAGTTCCTCAAGAACGCCCCTGAGACGTCCCGCACGCGCAAGGATTCCAAGAAGGGAGGCGAGGCGTAAATGACAGACAATAACGAGCGCACTCCGCTGCTGAAGGTCGAGCATCTTTCTAAGGAGTTCCCCGCAGAGTCCGGCATGTTCGCCAAGCGTTTTTCCAAGCGCGTCGTCTCTGCTGTGAATGACATTTCGTTCGAGATTTATCCGGGCGAGACCTTTGGCCTGGTCGGCGAGTCTGGTTGCGGTAAGTCCACCACGGGCCGCACCATCATGCGCCTGACGAAGCCGACGGCAGGTAAGGTGTTCTTCCAGGGCAAAGATGTTGCCGAGATGAGCAAGCACGAGATCAAGGATATGCGTCGCGAGATGCAGTTTATCTTCCAGGATCCCTATGCTTCGCTGAACCCTCGTATGACGATTGGTGAGATCGTCTCCGAGCCCATGACCATTCATGGTGTGGGCACCAAGGAAGAGCGTATCGAGCGTGTTCGCGAGCTGCTGGATGTCGTCGGTCTGAACCCCGAGCACATCAACCGCTATCCGCACGAGTTCTCGGGCGGCCAGCGTCAGCGTGTCGGCATCGCCCGCGCTTTTGCGCTGAAGCCCAAGCTGATTATCTGTGACGAGCCGGTATCCGCTTTGGATGTTTCCATTCAGGCCCAGGTTCTGAACCTGCTTAAGGAACTGCAGGACAAGTTTGGTACGGCGTATCTCTTTATCGCCCACGACCTGTCCGTCGTGCAGCACATCTCCGATCGCGTTGCCGTTATGTATCTGGGTAAGATGGTCGAGGTTTCGGATTGGAAGACGCTCTATAGCGAGCCTCACCATCCGTACACGCAGTCGCTGCTGTCTGCCGTGCCGGTGCCCGATCCGGATATCCAGAAGACCCGCAAGCGCATCATTCTCGCTGGCGATCCGCCGTCGCCGCTGGATCCGCCGACCGGTTGCCGTTTCCACACGCGCTGCCCGATCGCGCAGGGCATCTGCTCCGAGAAGCTTCCCGAGTTTAAGGAAGTCGCACCGGGTCACTGCTGCGCCTGCCACTTCGCCGAGCCGTTCCCGATCAAGGAATCGCACATCGACCTGTAGTCGGTTGTTCTCGTCCGGGCCCGCCTGGTGTTACTTTTCAGAACGTCCTCGGACATGTCGGAAGCCCCGCTGCGCGCTACGCGCTGCGGGGCTTCCTCCGTCCTGCGGAATGTTCTGAAAAGCAACACCAGGGCGGGCCCTGCGTTAACGCGGCAGAGGGGAGTGAGATTCCTTGATCGCTCACTTAATCTAATAGGAAAGTTAGTGAGGCCGGAGCTTTGGCTCCGGCCTCCCCATATAAGGGCTCGGCTTTGCCGAGCCACCAAATTTGCATCAGCCCCAGAACATGTTTGAGAACTGTGCCTGGAGTATGTGTTGGTAGGCCCCGAATCGGTGTTGCCTCCCGGCGCATTCCGCAGGGGGAGCGATATTTTGCAGCACGAAGTGCGTAGCAAAATATCGCCCATGCCCGAGGACGCGCCGGGAGGCAACACCGATTCGGGGCCGGGCATACGGATCTACCTGCGCATTTACAAATTTACAAATTCGTGGTTGATTTCCGATCTCAGCCGAACACATTGAGCAAAT